>JAHDDF010000024.1:0-19504 GCA_020629475.1 Saprospiraceae bacterium | reverse complement strand
CCGAATATTACCGCGAAATAGAAAGTGACGGTTCCCAAGTAAGCCAATCTCCATTTACTACCCGCGGCGGCACCCACCAAGCCACTAAAGACCTGCCAAGCACCAAAAGGCATTAACATCAACATAAAACCGTAGATGGTGGGAATGGAAATCAAGGTAATGATTCCCAAAATCCTTTGCCCGGTTACCGCTACTCTCAACCAACCGAAAGGCGGTAATTTTTCATTCTTGAATTTCATGATAATCGATTTTTGGTAGAATAATATTTCGCATGAATTCTATTCCGAATCAAATCACACCCGCATCCAGAATTTCATCTTCCATCTCAACGGGCAACTTCTTCCTTGCCGGCTCTATTTTCCAATCATGAATACAATAGCCTAAATAAACCGCCCCGATAATCATAGGAAGAACAATTATATAGGCTATTCCTAATTCCCTTGGGATTACGTAAGCCAAATTGGGGATTAGATATGCTATTGCCCAAACGGCAAAGTATATGACCACGATAAGCAAGTACCAAGACTTCCAATTCCTGTTTCTAGCAAAACCGATGATACCGCTCATCACTTGGTATCCGCCCAAGAATATCATCCCAATCATCCCGATGATGAAGAACTCGGAGTTTATCAAGCCGCACAACAAGGTAAATGCGGTGGGAATGTATAAGACCGCCTGTAATATGCAGTCTATGTTTTTGATTCTTTTCTCGTTTGCCTCCATAACAATTTCATTTGTTACAATTCAAAGATAAGTGCAACTTTTTAAACTTTCAATATTTTTTGAAAGTTTTGGAAAATAAATTTTTATTCATTTAAAACTTCCCTTTAGTCTGACTTGTATTCACTATTCCAATGCTCATTTATTCATACCTTTCGTAAAATTTTGCGCATGACACCGGAAGCCGTTCATCAACTCATCAGGAATAGACGTTCCATCTTCCCCAATACTTATACGGACAAGGTCATTCCCAAGGAAGTTATCCAAGAAATATTGGAAAACGCAAATTGGGCACCCACGCACCGCATGACTGAACCCTGGCGCTTCAAGGTTCTTAAGGGAGATGCAAAAAAACGGTTAGGGGTTTTTCTACAGGAGCAATATTCTTTGACTGCCGGAGAAAAATTCTCCGAGATGAAGCACAAGAAAATCCTGAAGAAAACGGAACAATCGGATACCATTATCGCCATTTGTATGCAACGTGACCCCAAGGAATCCGTCCCTGAGTGGGAGGAAATCTCGTCCGTGGCAATGGCGGTACAAAATATGTGGCTTAGCTGTAGCGCCTACGGTATAGGATGCTATTGGAGCAGTCCGGGCACCATAGTAGGTGACAAGGGATTTTTTAACCTTAACGAAGGCGAAACCTGCTTGGGATTGCTGTATATGGGTTATCCCGTTGAGGGCTTTGAACCTCAAGGAAAACGCAAGGAAATAGCCGATAAGGTGGAATGGATGTGAAACTTACGTTAAAGACTATCCAAAAATCGACCCCCTGTCGGTATTTTACCGTTTCAAAGACGTGGCCACTCCTTAACTTTGGTACAGGGTTTGAGCCCATTAGAATAGAAAATCAACGCAATGAAACGTTTACTTGCTTTACTCGCCTTCATCCTTACGGGTACTTTCGCCTTTGCGACAGGAATAGAATTTTTCGAGGGAAGCCTTGAGGATGCCAAGAAAAAGGCAATAGAAGAGGAGCGTATCATCTTTATCGATGCATACACTACTTGGTGCGGCCCCTGTAAAAGAATGGCGAAATCCGTCTTTACCCAAGAAAGCGTGGGTAACTTCTATAACGAGAACTTCATCAACATGAAGATCGATATGGAAAAAGGCAAGGGCCCTCAAATCGCGAGGCAGTATCGTGTACGTTCCTACCCTACTCTTTTGTTCGTGGACGGCAACGGGGAGGTAGTTCACCTAGCCGTAGGTGCCAAGAAACCGGATGATTTTATCAAGCTCGGTGAAATGGTTCTTCGCAAAAACGATAAAAGTGCCGATTACGAAGCGGAGTACAAGGAAGGAAAGCGCGACCCGGAATTCGTGATGAAATACATGAAGTCCTTGGTGAAAGCAGGAAAGCCGTCTTTAAAAGTGGCGAACGACTACCTGAAAACCCAAGATGACCTCACCACCGAATTCAACCGTAAATTCATCTTCGAAGCAGTAACGGAAGCGGATTCCCGCATCTTCGATATGATGGCAAAGGATAAGAACGCCATCATCAAGATTTTTGGGCAAGACGCATTCGATAAGAAGGTTATCGCCGTTACTAACGTTACCGTAAACAAGGCGATTGAATTCGAAAGCATGGACTTATTGGCGGAAGCCAAAGAGAAAATCAATATCATTTCCGATAAAGAAAGAGCAAAACTGTTCCATGTCCGCGCGGATAAAAAGTACTACCTGAAAACGGGTGACGTAAAGAACTACATCAAGACCGCAGGCAAGTACATCAAGGAATTCGTGGGAAAGGACGCCACCAAATTGAATGAATTGGCGAGGGAGGCTTCCGGGCATCTTTCCACCGAAAAGAAAATCATTGCCAAAGCAGCAGAGTGGGCAGGAGATGCTTATGATATTGATGCCACCCCACAAAACGCTTACACCTATGCCGACCTTCTTTTCAAGAACGGCGACATTGACAAAGCGGCAAAAATCGCCGAAAAGGCAAAAGAAAAAGCAACTGAGGCAGGCGATAGAAATTCCATCGTCATGTTCCAACGCTTATTGGATACCATCCGCATCCAACAAGGATCGTAAGAACTGTATCCGTCAAGACGATTTTCCTTGAACGGAAATACATCTAAAAGGCATTCTCGAATGTCTATCCATTAGAAAATGAAGAATCACGATATGAAAAAATTGGGTTTAGCCGTACTTGCTCTTATGATAGGTGCAACGGCGTTCGCACAAGGAGAAGGTATTAGTTTCTCCAAGGATTCCTGGAAAGAATTATTGGCGCAAGCCAAGAAAGAAAACAAAATCATCTTTATGGATGCCTACACCACTTGGTGCGGTCCGTGCAAGAAGATGTCCAAGGAGGTTTTCCCTCAAGAGAGCGTTGGGAAGTTCTACAACGAGAACTTCATCAACGTAAAAATGGATATGGAAAAAGGTGAAGGTATTGAGCTAGCGGAATTGTATTCCGTAAGGGCATTCCCTACCCTTCTTTACATCGCAAGTGACGGTTCCTTGGTTCATCGTGCGGCGGGTTACCGTGGCGCTGATGATTTCATCTCCTTGGGACAAGAAGCTTTAGATCCATCCAAAAGCCTTTCCTCTTACGATATCCGCTACGCTGAAGGTGTTCGCGACCCTGAATTCCTAAGGAAATTTACGGAAATGCGTTACCATGCCGCTGACGGTAGCCACGGCCCTATCGCCGAGGAGTTCTTGAATACGCAAGACGACCTAGGCTCGGAAGACAATATGTCCTTCATCATGGCTTTCGTGAGTGATTCCGAATCCAAGGGTTTTGAGTACCTATTGAATAACCGAGCCAAATTCGAGGAAATGTTCGGCGCGAGGGTGGTTACCCAAAAGGTACAATCCTTGATTTACAATAAGATTTACTACTCCGAGCCTAAGCCTACATTGGATGAAATCCAAGGGATTTTCAAGAAGTACTTCCCTGAGAAATCCGACCTTCTGTACGCCAATTTCAAGATGAGTTACTTCCGTCAATTGGGTGACCGCGAAGGTTACGCCAAGGCGGCGGTTGAGCGTTTCAACAATTTCCCCGTAGAGGATTACGGCGAGTATAACGATGCTGCCTGGACTTTCTACGAGGTAATCGATGATGAAAACTACTTGAAGCAAGCCTTAAAGTGGGGAAAGAAATCCGTAAAAATGGCAAACCGCTACGAGAACAACGATACCGTAGCGCATTTGTACCATAAGTTGGGTTGCAAGAAAAAAGCCATCAAAACAGCGAACAAGGCAATCAAGATCGCGAAAGCAAACAACGAGGACTATAGTTATACTACCGGTCTACTTGAAAAAATTAATGCCGGGGAATAATCCTTTGCATTATCATGAATAATCGAAAGCCTCGAGCCCACGGGTTCGGGGCTTTTTTCGTTATTTTGTTTGAGAAGTTGTTGGAACCCTATGGAATCCGGTCTCTAATCGCATCTTATATTTTACAACATTACCCAAGCCAATTCACACCTAAAACCGCGGATCATGAACTACGCACGCTACACCCTTGTCATTTTCCTTTTCCTAAACTTTGCGCTAGGAATCCAAGCACAGAACATTTCCGGTATCATCAATGATTATGCTGCGGTAATTTCGGTAACCCAAGGAGGAAATTGCCAAGCATCCTTCGGGGTGGATAATGCTACAGCATTTAACGTAGGCGATCCCGTAATGGTTATCCAAATGCAAGGGGCTTCCATTAATGAAAGTAACGACGCTAACTTCGGGGATATCACGGATATCGGTTCCGCAGGATTGTATGAGCGGGCGGAAATCACTTCCATTTCAGGAAATACCATAATAACTACCCCTCTCTTAAATACATATCAAGCATCAGGCAATGTCCAATTGGTAAGGATTCCGGTATATGATAATGCTACCGTAACAGGAACCATTACCGCCATGCCTTGGAATGGTGACAAAGGTGGTATAATCGCCTTCGAAGCACAAAGCCTAAACCTAGGCGCGGATATCAATGCCAACGGCGTAGGCTTCAGGGGCGGCGTTAGAAGCAACCCAAGTAGTGATTGTAGTTCTGTCCCTATTTACAATGCTTATTTCTACGAAAACGGAAATCTAAGAGGGGAAGGAAAAGGTGAAGGAATCGCGGCTTACATCCTGAATAAGGAAGCAGGTAGAGGCGCTCAAGCCAATGGTGGCGGCGGTGCGAATGACCATAACGCCGGCGGTGGCGGCGGGGCAGGATATGGCGCAGGCGGCATCGGGGGAGAAAATGATGAACCCGGATTTTTTAACTGTAAGGGTCCATATCCCGGTGAAGGAGGAAAAGAACTAGGCTATACGGATAGAGCATTCCTAGGCGGCGGCGGTGGTGCCGGTCATGATAACAATGATGCCGGAACCGATGGTGGTGCCGGCGGCGGAATTATATACGTTAAAACCGGTCAAATCATAGGAAACGGATTCGGAATATTCGCCAATGGCGAATCCATCTCAATCACCGACGGACTAGACGGCGGCGGTGGCGGCGGCGGTGGTGGCACCATTCTTATTGATTATTCCTCTGCAACAAATGTCGATGTGACTGCGGAAGGAGGAAAAGGCAGCGATGTTTTAAACTCTAACCAAAACCGCTGTATGGGTCCCGGCGGTGGCGGCGGAGGGGGATTGATCCTTTTATCCGGCATGGACTTACTCCCTACAGCGCAAACAGGCGGTGGACAACCGGGAATCGTTACCCAATCAAGTGCGGGTTGTAACGGTTCATCGAATGGTGGGCAAGCCGGCGGAGATGGAGGTATTGACTTTTTTATAGGAATACCTGAATACCATATTCCCGGAAATTCGACCATTACGGAAACACTTTGTCCAGGTTCCGGATTTGAGGTAATTGTAAATGGAACCGGTTATAACCAAGCTAACCCAACAGGAACGGAAGTAATTACGGATGCGGCAGGATGCGATTCCGTGATTAACATAGCCCTAAATTTCCTACCTGAAATGATTCTGGATGAATCCGTTTCCGGTAATAATGTTACCGTAAATATTACCAATGGAGTGGCACCTTTCATGTTCAATTGGAGTACGGGGGGAACCAACCAAACCGAAACACTTACGGAATCCGGGAACGTAACGGTAATCGTAACGGATGCGGAAGGATGCTCCCAAACCCTCTCCTTTTTCCATATCGCTTTAAGTCATTTTGATTTAGAGGAAGCCGGTATAATGGTAGGTCCGAATCCGGGCAACGGAATCCTTCAATATTCCGTACCTGAGTCCTTGAATCAGGAATTCACGATAAACGTGTTTGACACCAACGGCAAGCTTTTATTTTCCGATTTCAAGGAAAACACCGAAGGAAATTTGGATTTATCCCATCTTCCAAGCAACGTTTACGTACTTTCTTTCGTATTTAATAATGAGACATATTCCGGGAAGATTTTGATTATGAGGTAAACCCCTTAGTTTTCGTATTTCAATAAGAACCCGTTTTTATTTTGATTTTTTCAGGCTTCCGCTAACGGAAGCCCTAGGATTTCGTATCTAAAAAACCACTTGAATCATGTTTAGAAAAATTAAGGATCGACACGTTTTTAGTTTCGCCGTCATTGGCGTTATCCAATACATTTTATTTACTACGATTGGTATGTTCATGTATCCCGGCGGCACCTACCTCAACCCGGGATCGGACAGGTATATCTTCACGGAAAACTTCTTATCGGATTTAGGAAGAACCGTTGTCCATAACGGAACACCCAATACCTTTTCAGCTATACTTTACGCCACGGCATTGACCTTGGTGGGCATTACCATTATGCTTTCCTTTTCTCGGTACGGTTCTTTGTTCAAGAAAGACAATGTCAATAAATACCTAGGATACACCTTAACGGCTTTGGGCTTCTTCGCCGGTTTATCCTATATCATGGTAGCGGCTATTCCAAGTAATCTTAACCGTCCCTTGCACATCAATTTCGTGTTCATCGCATTCCTTCTTTTATTGATGGCGGTAATTGTTTTAATGGTGGGAATTTACCGTAGCCCCAAGTATCCCAAAAGGGCGGGTCACGCCCTTGTATTTACGGTTATCGTTTTGGCGGGATATGTAGCGCTCATGTTTTTCGGACCGGATCCACGTTCCACCATCCAAGGACTGGAAATACAAGTAGTAGGACAAAAAATCATTGCCTACTTCATGTTATCCAGCTTGGGTTTACAAGCATGGATGGCTAGAAGATACTTGGTCAGATTCGGTGAATTGGAATACGAGGAAGAAGACGATCAGAACTTGATTTCCACCTGACCCCTTAGTAAATCATCCATCGTTTCCCGTTTGCGGAGCAAGTGCATTTCACCATTTATAATGCCGACCTCCGCAGGACGGAAACGGCTGTTGTAATTGGATGCCATGCTGAAAGCGTAAGCACCCGCATTCAGGAACGCTAGGATGTCACCTTCGCGGATTTCATTGATCTTGCGGTCCCAGGCAAAGGTATCCGTTTCACAAACGTAGCCCACCACGGTATAGAACCGCTCCGTTCCTTCAGGATTGGAAACGTTCATGATGTGATGGTAAGCATCGTAAAACATCGGACGGATGAGATGATTCAAACCCGAATCAATGCCCGCGAAAACGGTAGCCGTAGTGGTTTTGATAACATTGGTTTTCACCAAGAAATAACCGGATTCACTCACTAGGAATTTCCCGGGTTCGAATTGGATTTCCACGTCCTTACCGGTTTCTTGGTTGAATTCCGCCATGCGCCCGGATAAGCGTTTGCCTAGGGCTTCTATATCCGTTCCGCCGTCACCGGGCTTGTAGGGCACCTTAAAACCACTTCCGAAATCCACGGTTTTCAGATGTTCAAAATCCTTGGCTTGTTGAAGGAGGATATCCGCTCCGCGTAGGAAAACATCCATATCCAAAATATCGGAACCGGTATGCATATGCACTCCTTCCACTCGTACGCCGGAGGAGGTAACTACACGGTGTACGTGCCGCATTTGGTAAATGGAAATCCCGAATTTACTATCGATATGCCCGGTGGAAATTTTAGGATTACCGCCCGCTAGGATATGCGGGTTAATGCGGATACAAACGGGTACGGAATCACCGTATTCATTCCCGAATTGTTCAAGGATGGAAATATTATCGATGTTGATACGGACGCCCTTTTCCACCGCCATTTTAATCTCCTCGAAGGAAACGCAGTTGGGCGTAAATACGATATTCTCCGGCGCGAAGCCCGCTTTCAAACCCAACATGACCTCTTGGATGGAAACGGTATCCAAACCGGAACCTAAATGATTGAAAAAGCGAAGGACATTGATATTCGTCAATGCTTTACAAGCATACAAGACCCTCATTTTCGTTCCGGAAAAAGCGTTCTTCAAACGCTTGTATTGTTCTTCCATTTTGGAGAAATCATATACGTAAACGGGGGCTTCAAATTCTTTTACGATGTCAAGGACGGGTATTCCTTGAATGGTATATTTTCCGTTGGTTAATTCCATTTAAATCAATTGCGGGCAAGTAAGGGCATCCAAATATATCCCAAATCAAGAAATTCCTGAAAGTGACGCAACTATTTTAAGCTTACCTTACGTAGAGTTTATAGGCAAATAGGCATGGAGCTTAATCGCATTATCAAAGACTGCATTTCCGGTAAACGGCAGGCGCAATTCCTGTTGTATAAGGAGTTCTACTCCTACGGGATGAGCATAAGTGCTAGGTACGCCAAAGACCAAGATGAAGCGAAATCCATCCTCAACGAGGGATTCCTTAAGGTCTTCGGGAAGTTGAAGCAATACGATAATACGAAAGCCTTCAAACCTTGGTTGAGGCAAATCCTTATCCATACCGCCGTGGATCACATCCGCAGGGAGAAAAAGTTTTCCCGCCATGAAGACATTGATGACCTAAACGATGCTATTGGTTTTGATAATACGATTATTGAAAATCTAGGTTACGATGATTTATTACAAGCCGTCAGGATCTTGCCCGACAAATACAGAGCCGTTTTTAATCTTTATGCAATAGATGGTTTTAAGCACCACGAAATTGCGGAAAGGTTAGGCATCAGTGAAGGAACATCTAAATCCAATTACGCTAGGGCAAAGAAGAAACTACAAGACCTGTTAAAAAACTATAAGAGATAAATTATTGAAATGAGTAAAAATCATTTTGAAAATATAATTAGGGATAAATTTAATGAGGAAGAAAATTTTCCTTTCGAGCAAAATGCTTGGAAGGAAATGGAATCCCTATTGGAACAAAAAAGGAAACGAAGAATTCCTTGGATTCCCATTCTTTTATCCGCTGGCTTAGGAGGTGCATTAATTTGGAATGTTTCCCTACATCATAAAATAAATACCCAAGAAAAAACCATTGAGCGTTTTCAAAAAACCGAGGTAAGTAATTTTTCAACCAATACGCAAATAGATACCGTTTACATTTACGTTAAAGAGAATAATAAAAATGGTGATTTGTCTGCACCAACTTTACCTTCGAATATTTCACCCTTAAAAGAAACATCTCCTATTATTCCTAATATCAAGGAAACGAGAACCGAGATAAAACAACCAAAAAACGAACTACAAGAATCACACACACTCTCTCAACCTGCAGCCCCTTCCATTTCAATTGTGGAAGAGGGTAAGCAGGTCGAAGAAAAACCTACTATTCGCATCCCGAACCCTCTTGTAAAAGAGAAAGAAGAAAACACGAAATCTAAGGAAGATATCCGTAAATACCACGAGATATTAGAACAGGAATACCAAGAGGAAAAAGCCCTTGAGGAAGAATGGGAGGAAGAAATAGAATGGGAGGACGAGGGATTTGAAGATTAATTATCCCAACAATAACTTCACTAAAAAAAGGGCACCTTCTTATTAAAATAAGAAAGCGCCTTTTTAAATTACAAATCACTTTTCTATTTTCCCTAGCACCCTTGACTTAAGGTAAAACTTCCGTCACCGTTAAAGTCCGTCAAGGTGATCGTAACCGTCCATTCCCCTGAAGTACCGGGAGCGGAGCAGCGGGTTAATGAATCATCGCCTACGCCGGCAGTTAGTATTTCATTTAAAACCTCGGCGCCATCGGCATCTTGAACCACTACCCTGAAGCTTCCTCCATTGGAAGAAGTAAGGTCCATGTTTAATTCCGTTCTTGATTGGTTGTTGGTCCAAGTGTGCGTTGCGGTAGTAGTGCCACCGTTTCCGGTTACGTCACCGTCATCGCCTCCGGCATTTACCATTACTCTTGGAACATCCTCTTCGTCGCCGCAGCTAGTAAGGGTAAAAATCCCGATTAAACCAATAAGAACCAAAGGAAAAATCAATTTCAACTTGTTCATAACTCAGTGTTTATTACAATAATTATTTGGCTTCCTTTTCCTTAACCCCGCGCCATGAAATACCAACGGAGAAAGGAACAGTATCATTAAATTCACGATAAGCACCACGGTCAATCGCCGTAGTATTTGTGCTTCTTCCTAAATATTTACTTTGCACATGCAGGGTCCAACCTTTTTTCATGGCATATTTCACGAAACCTTCCCAATACACATAATTATAATGCAAGAAGGGTTCCTCAAGGGTAGTATCAGCCTGCCTAGCGGTGAGGTTTTTATAATCCCTTATCCGTAATTCACCACCAACGGTTCCTGATATTTTACCTTTCTTAAAATGGAATTTCAGGCCGGGAACGGTTTGGAAATGAGTGTATTTCCCGTCCGTTACGTCATTCCTTTTTTCAAAACCTAAATAGGGTCTTATTTGGAAAGCGTCA
Organism: Saprospiraceae bacterium; assembly: GCA_020629475.1. Lineage (GTDB taxonomy): Bacteria > Bacteroidota > Bacteroidia > Chitinophagales > Saprospiraceae > JAHDCE01. Next base: position 9,051 of record JAHDDF010000024.1, on the reverse strand, counting down.
TTAACTTTATATTTAAAAGAAGTTTGTTGATTAATAAAAACCCACCTTCTGTTTGAAGTAATAACGGTATCCAAAAACTCACCGCCGTCCGGCAACGGATCATAATCATATTTTACACGCTCATAATTCCTATCACGAACGGAAAATTTAAAACGCAAAATATGTTTCGTCTTTTTCTTTCCAAGAGGCACGAATTGCAAAGAATTAATGGCGTATCTAAATTCGGGATAACTTAATTCCTCTACTTTTAAATCATCGTACTTTCTGCCTCTATAACTTACCGAAAAATGAGTAACGTTATATTTCCATAAATCGAATTTAAAATCCGTTTCAAGGAAAGTTTGCCTGTACGAATTAATGGCAAGAGCAAAGTCCCCGGAAAATCCATCAACACCGTCTCGTTGAAATCTTTTCCAATGCGCCGTATTGATCCAGGAAAAGTTATTATTGAATTTAATTTTATGACTTAACTCCGTTCTAAAATTAAATTCATTCCCTTCCGGCAAACCATGAAATGCCTTATACGAAATATTATTTTTCCATTTTAAAGTATGTTTCTTTTTGGTAAAGGTTTGATTAAAACCAATCCCGAAACGATGGAAAAAACCCTCGGATACCAAGGAATCCCTTCCGTAATATATTCCGTCATCCTCATATTCAAAAGGCGTACGAAAAACATTATAATGATAACCGAAATCATATCGGGGAATAAATTCGGTTTTCACTTGTGAAAATACCTGAATCGAAATAAATACCCCTATTAATGTAAAATACAGTCTGATTGCCATTATTATTGATTTGCCTATACCTACCAAACAACTACGGTCTTCGGGGAAAGCCCGTTATCCAATTGGGCTGCCACGCCCTTTAATTTACCCGTTCGTTTCCGGGTTTGGCGGATGCATTCCTTTATTCCCTTTTTATTCACCAATTGGATGCCAAGCCCGGGACGGACATTAATCTCCAGGACCATGGGTCCAAGATTTTCATCCAAGACGATATCGATACCGAGATAATTTAGGTTCGGGAAGGCTTTGGATGTCTCAATTGATAACTCCAGAACATCCTTCCATCTTGGTATTAGAAGCCCTTCTATTTGATTACCGTTATCCGGATGTACGGCATGATATCTACCGCCGTCAAAACCGAAATTCAAACAGCCTTCCTCCATATCAATACCGATACCTAGTCCTCCTTGATGCAAATTGGCTTTACCGTTTGATTTATCCGTAGGAACCCTTAACATGGAGAGGATGGGTTCGTCATTGACCAAAATCACCCTGAAATCAGGGACTCCTGAAGGATAAATCCGACTAAAAAAGGAGGAGGGGCGAATTTTATATTCTATCAAAACCTTGTCCTTGCTTCCACCGGAATATGCCCCCATGATGATATTCGCCATATGGAACAATATCTTGTCCTCCGTCCAAGGCTTTCCGCCCACTTCCCAACCATTAAGTTTGCGGGTTACGACCAAAATTCCGCCACCACCTTTTCCCCGTGCGGGTTTTATGGCAAAAGAATTGATTTTAAGATGGCTTAATTCATTCCATGCCGTTTCAAGCTCCCCTAGGTTTTCGATGACTTTATAGGTTTCCGGGCAAGAAATGCCCAAGGGCTCAATTCTGGACTTAGTCAATACTTTATCATCCGCAAAGGGGAAAGCCGACCTTTTATTGAGTCGGTACACCCAAGCTGCATTACGTTCATTGATACCCGCTACCTGGGTATTCAAAACATGGAACACCTTGGATAATCTTGTCCGCCACGTGTGAAGTTTTCCCATCATCCTGCTATCCAATGAAAACGTTTATACTCGGTCAACCTGATGCCTATCCACTTCCCGATTAACAATAATATTCCGGGAACCATTAGGAACAATTCCGGGAAGAAAAAGAAAACGGATTGCAAACTCACCGAATGAACGATAAAAAAAGCGAATATGGTTACCGCCAAGGTTTGGAACAAAAGCTTCAAAGACTCCTTGAAACCATCATCTTCCAAAGAACGTGCGAAACGTTCGGCGGTTATGGTTAATATTACTATCGGAAAAAGGGCAACGGCAGCTACTTCGCCTAATCCGGATGCGGTGCCGAAAACCGCCAAACCAAGGAAGCAAGCTACAACGCCCACCAGCATTATCGCCAAGCGTGGAATCCTGAGTATACCCCAATTCTCCAATGGAAAATGAAGCATACCTACTACCACGGTTACCGCAACGAAGGACAAAATCCCGAACCATAAGCCCGTGGCTCCCATAGATACGGCTATCAATACGGGAAGAAAAACCCCGTAGGTTTTTACACCTATCACATTTCTAAAAATAGCCACGATAAGTGCCCCTAAGGGAAGCATCAAAATTAATTTCAAGACTGACAAAGGAATCCCCTTGTTCATGAATAATGCTTGAATAGGTCTGACATTGGCTATCCCTTCCTCCAACTCCTCTTGGATATGGACATTGGAAAGAACCTTCTTGGTAATTTGAAATTCGTAATCAAAATTGATATTCGGGGACCGGGAAAACAAGAAGACGTCGCCTTGGTACAACTCCATATAATTGGAAGGAATAAAAGCAAAATGCCCGTTTAGGGGATCAAATGGCACCCAAGTATCACCTAGGAAAATTTCAACCCATTGATGTGAAGTCCGCTTGGTTCCGTTGTCCAAAACAATCCCCCCGATTAGTTTTGCCGGAATTCCTGAAGCACGGCACAAAGCCACCAATAAACGGCTTTTCCCGTTGCAGGACGCCTCGTTTAACCGGTAAGCGGTGAGTGCATCGGTAACCCCCTTAAAAGGAGCCGAAGGAATATCCTTAATAAAGGAGAAATAAGTATCCACCAATGCCTTCGGTTGGTTTTTACCTTTCGATAATTTATCCCGTAGCGCAATAATATCTTGGTGATCGGATTGGATATTTTCCGTGGGAAGTAGGTATTTCTCAAAAACCTTAGGGAAAGAATCCGGCAAATTTAAGTTATCCGGGATATCATAACGCTCAGCCGTTCCCCTGTAAAGAAAAGCGTAAGAAACGTTTACCTCTCCCTCGCGGTTTTCCGCACGCCATTCCGCGTATTTCCCTTGGCTTTTGCGGTAAGTATCATACCGGGTATAATCCGAGGAATGGGATTCCTCCGTGATGGTTTGCCTGTTGTTGGTTTCAGGTATAAAAGCCTTAATATACTCCCCGTCACCATCGCCGTCAAAAGACATGGCGTAGCGTACCTCGTAACCTTCTTGCGGTAGGATACCATCAAAAGATACGTCCGACACGGAGTACTTCCATATTGCCAGTCCTAGGGGGACCAGCAACAGGAAGCTTACGGTTAGGGTGTATGTCAAGCGTTTGTTCATCTATTTGTTTCCTTGTCGAAGTCAATTTTTTTCTTACCGATAAGATTACGATCCGTAGAAAAGCCCATAACGGCATCGGTAAAAGCATTCTCGATGAAAATACCTTCAAAAGCTCCCGTCCATTTCCCGAAAGCGGGACGTAATTGTAGTGCCGCTTGCAGGTGCGCGAAAGCCGCGCCTTCCTCCCCTCTTCCTTCCGCATTTACGGCGGCAAGGAAATGCGCCAATCCCGATTCAGGGTTTATCCTTAGAATCTTGTCCAATTGAACGGCGCGTTCGGCGGGATCCTCGGACATCATTACCCAATAATAGCGGGGGTACATATAATCCGGCCGACGATAGGTGGCTTCCTTTAGTAATTCGAAAACCTCATCTCCTTCCAAATTATAATCCACCAAAGCGGAGTAGGTCAATGCTTTTGTAAGCACCCTTCCGGAGGATAAATCACGGGCTTTTACCAAAGGTGTTTTTGCCTCCGCGAAACGCTGTTGTTTTACAAGAAGGATTCCCTCGTTCAAATAAGGTTTAGCATGATTGGGCTCCAATACGGAAGCCTCCCGATAAGCATTCAAGGCAGCATCTAATTTACCTTGATTGGTTAAAACGATTCCTAGATTCAACCAAGCCGGGAAATAATTCGGATTTTTCTCATGGATACGCTTGAACCAATTCTCGGCTTCTTGCCAATTTTCTTGTCGCATCCTTAGTAAACCGTAGCGGTTCATGAGTCCGGTATGTTCACCGAACGTTCCTTCCGTGATGAGTTGGTCAAGCAGGGTGGCCGCCTTTTCCAAGGAATCCATATCCATGAATTCCACGGCTTTTATATATGTACTATCCTTGAACAAGGACACATTATTCTTCTTCTCTTTTTTCTTGGTGTATTTATCCTGATTAAAGGGATTAACCTGAATGGTTTTAGGCTCGGACATTTTCCGTACCGCATAGGAATCAGCACTAAGGACCCCTAGGAATAGGAATAGCAGAAGTAGAATGTACGGAAGTGGTGAACGAGTATATTTCATGCGGAAGAAAAAATACTCCCCTCGGTTACCGAAGGGAGATATTAAGGCAATTCAATTGAGCTGATTTGCTGATTCAGTTCATGAAACTTGCCCTGTTTAACCTAAAATAAATACACGTTTCCCGTACGTAATGCGGAAAGCAAATGGTTGCGTTGTCGGAAAAAATGATGGTAAAAAATCAATCCCCGGCAAAAGGTGTCCCAAAAATCCCGACAGCTAATTCCGCCCAAACGAGAAGAAAGACAAAGAATATTATTCCAATAATTATCCACTGGTATCGTTTTTCCCGGATTTTCAGCCAAGTGAAAACGATTACCCCAAGGAGGAGCATTATTAAAATAGCGGCGATACAAAAATCAAGTAACCCCCAATCGAAATCTTCAAGGAAAATCGTAGCGATTAACGGGATTTGAAGGATAAAAAAGGTAATGGATGCAATTACAAAAAAATACTTGCTAAAACCCCAAGATTTCTGCTCCGGGTACTTTGGTTTCAGCTCAAGGTTTATCCATTCCAATTCATAATCATCTACTTCCCCTTCTTCTGGTTCCCCTACTTTGAATCCTAGAATTTCAGTGGCAACTTCCTTGAATCGTTGTTTCCAAACCTCCCATTCCTCCTTTTCCATGTAAGCGGAGAAATGCAAACCGCTAGGTTCATAACTTGCGGTGATATGCTTTTCTTCCTCGGAAAAACTAAACCAGTACGGTAATTTATTGGAAGGCTCAAATCCTAACCAACCCGGCATTTTTTCATAAATCCCCGGTATCTTCTCATGAATTTCTTCAGGAAGGTGATACCAAATATTCAGATTACAGTTATGGTGTTCGAGTTTCACGCATCCAATCTATAAATAAATTCCTCTATCTCCTTGCCTCTCGCATTGGCAAACCCCTTATCCTTTCCGATTTTAATAAAACCGTTCTTCTCCATTACCCTTTGGGAGCCGATATTGTCAAAGGCGACTCTTCCGTGGATGGGTCTTGTTTTTTCTATTTCCAAAAATTGCCCAAGCGCAAGGGAAGTCATTCCTTTTCCCCAATACTCCTTGGAAACGGCATACGTAATTTCCGCCTCACCAAACATCATGAATTTAATAACACAACCAATAATCTTATCCCCAAGAAGAATGCTTTGCATATGAACCGTATCATCCTTCATCAAACGGTTCCATTTTTCCATATATGCTTCCTTATCATTCGGATTTTCGGAAGTAAACGCTGCCATAAAATTCGCCTCAGAATCAGTTTGATTCAAGAAGAAAACCTCCAAATCAGAAGTAATCGATTTTCGAAGAGAAATATTCATTTAAGCTTTAGAGATACTCAGAGCATTCGTAATTCGTAATTCGTAATTAAAAATTAGCATTGATAAACAATCGCATTAATATTCATTCCCGCACCAACTGAAGCCAAAAGAATAATATCCCCTTCGTTGATTTCATGATCCTCTAAATTGCCTTTTAATATTAAATCAAAAAGCGTAGGAATAGTAGCTACGGAACTATTACCCAATTTATGGATACTCATAGGCATAATGCCTTCCGGAGCCTTCTTTTTATATAAGCGATAAAAACGTTTGATGATTGCCTCATCCATTTTCTCATTGGCTTGGTGGATAAGGACTTTTTTAATTTTATCGATATCCACACCGCTTTTATCCAAAGCGACTTTCATGGCTTGCGGTACTTTGGTCAAGGCGAATTCATAAATCTTACGCCCGTGCATTTTAATGTAATTGGTGGTTTGCGCCTCATTGGGATTATAGGAACTACCGTAGAATAAATAATAGCACTCCTCTAGGGTGTACGTCTGATCCGCATAACCCAGAATTCCTTGCGGGCGACCATCATTTTTTTCTAAAATACAAGCGCCTGCTCCATCGGAATAAATCATGGAATCGCGGTCGAACGGATCTACCACACGCGACAAGGTTTCAGAACCGATAATCAAGCATTTTTTAGCCAAGCCGGCTTTAATAAAAGCATCCGCTTGAATAATTCCTTGCAACCATCCCGGGCATCCGAAAACTACGTCGAATGCTACGCAATTATTGTTCTTGATTTTCAAATTGTACTTAACACGGGAAGCAATGCTTGGTAAAATATCACATTGTACCAAACCATGGCGAACGTCCCCAAAGTTGTGGGCAACAATAATATAATCTATCTCCTCTTGATCTATACCTGCGCTTTCAATTGCTTTCTCCGCCGCGAAGGTTGCGATATCGCTATTCCGTAAATCGGAGGTAACGTAGCGGCGTTCCTCGATGCCCGTAATGTCCTTGAACTTTTCGATGATGACCTCATTGGGGCGGGTCAATTTTTCTTTGTTCTTATCGTAGAATTCCGCGCCGGAGAAATCGGTATTTTTTTGTACTTGCGTAGGGATATAGCTGCCTGTACCTGTTATGATATTCTGCATGATTGGTTGAAGTGAATTGCCTGTAATGATGATTAAGGTAACGCAAAAACGGCGGGAAACGAAGTAATGGTATGGGCTTTAGGAGAAATTTCAGCAAAAAACCTTCCTGCTTAATTCACGAAAAATCAAGGATTTAGGAATTGCTGTTTTGGAAACAATCCGGATATGGTGTTTTTATTTTTTTTAGGGAATAATTGATTGTTTAAAGGCGGGGATTCCTTTTTTTGTTTTGGGGAGCGTTTTTGTTTTAGGCTTTCCTATTTGGTGTTTTACTTCTTAGATCGGGGGCATCGCGAGTGGAACTCGCGACGATCAGTGCTTGAATTTGAAATCTTTCTATTAGTTGTATTACTTCTTGTTTGGGAAGCATCTCGCATGGCATTCGCGACGATCCTTAGATGCCCGGCTACGGTCTAAATAGCAATAGAGAAAAGTAATAATGCCTAAAACCTAAAATAAATGAACGGGTTAAAGTCGGTAGTAGCCAATGAGCCCACACTCAAAACAAACAAGCCCATGCACATCACCCACATCGTAACATTCATTCCGGTGGAATAAGTTTCCGCGTAGACGATATCCTGTATTTTTTTGCCTTTGGGCAGCAGGATGAAGAAGGAAAAGAAAGTAGCAATAATCATGAAAGTCCAAAACTTGGGATCCAAGGAGAATTGGACATTGCTAAAATCGAAGGAGAATAGTTTTTTGTAATACCCCATAGCCGCACCGATATCCTCCACACGGAATATCACCCAACCCATAACGGAAATAAAGAAGCAATACGCCAAGGAAGCCCAAGCCCCTATTTTATCCAAAAAGCGTTTGAAAAACAAGCGTTCAATTACTAAGAAAAAACCGTGGTAGGCACCCCATGCCACGAAGTTCCAAGAGGAACCGTGCCACAAACCGGAAACGAGGAATACGAACCACAGGTTAAAATACAATCGGGTTTGGCTTGATACCCGCGAACCACCCAAGGGGATGTAGAGGTAATCCCGCATCCAAGAACCGAGGGTCATGTGCCAACGCCTCCAAAATTCGGTAATGCTTTTTGAGGTGTAGGGATTGTTGAAGTTCTCGGGAAAGCGGAAACCCATCATTCTTCCTAGACCGATTGCCATATCGGAGTAACCTGAAAAATCGAAATATATTTGGAAGGTGTACGCCATGATACCTATCCAAGCGGTGGTAGCATCCAAGGAGGCGAGCCCTTCCATAGTTAGATTAATGGGGATGTATTCATCCGCTTTCGCACCTAGGACATTAGCAATTAATACCTTTTTCCCTAAACCAATACAAAAACGGTAAAAACCGAAAAGCCTATCATCAGCGGTTTCTACCCTATCCGTTATCTGATCCGCTATATGGTTGAAACGGACGATGGGTCCCGCTATCAATTGCGGGAACATGATGATGTACAGCATGTAGTCCTTGACTCGCTCCAAGGGCGCATGGACCTTGCGGTACACGTCTATGGAATAGGTCAAGGTTTGGAAGGTATAGAAGGATATACCTATGGGTAGCAACACTTTCTCCCAACCCATCGGCGAACCGCCTAGGGAAGTAATTAGTCCATTGACGTTCTCCACAAAGAAATTAGCGTACTTGAAATACGCTAATAATCCTACGTTAAGGATTATGGATACCGCCAATAGCCATTTCTTCTTGGTGCCTTCCTCGGTACGGTGCATGGCACGGACCAAGTAGAAATCCAAAAAGGTGGAACCCAGTAATATGAATATGAATTTAGGTGCTCCCCAAGCATAGAAAAAAACGCTGGCAAGAAGGATGATCCAGTTCTTGTAGCGTTTATCCGCCAGGAAGTACAGCCCTAGGAAGACGGGCAGGAAATACAGTAGGAATATGATACTGCTGAAAACCATGCCCGGCAAAGATAGTTAAGTAAATAAACCTACTTTTTCTTTTTACGCTCCTTAATCTTTTCTAATACCTCTAAGTCCGCTAAATCCTGTTTCCGATTCGAAGCTTTCTTGTTTTGGATAAGATCATCTATTCCAATAAAATTAATTTCAATCTCTTCATCCAAAAACACTTCTTTTCCTTGAAACGCCTCTCTAAATGATACTCCATCTATTGACGTGAGTAAATCAATCCTTTTCGGTGGATATCCAAGCTGAATAATATTATCCGCTACTAGAAAATCATCTTCGCTTAAACCAAGAGAAAGAAAACCAAAAGCCTTTAGGGAATCAATAATTTTCGAGGCATTATCTTTATCCATCCAAACC
>JAHDDF010000434.1 GCA_020629475.1 Saprospiraceae bacterium | reverse complement strand
CAAAAAAACGTGATAGGTCGTTTTGCTTGTGTCTACCCTTTCCTTTTTTAAAATCATTTTTATCCAAACGGCATCAATACCTTCCCACACCAAATCGCGGGTGGGGTGGATAAATACCAAATATCCGTCTTCGATAGGAATGAAACTTCCGCTTTTCTTTTCCGGATTAAATGCTTCGTTGATTGCTTTTCTCTTGTAGGTACCGCCTTTGGTAATCATTTTCTTGAATTTATTAAAGAGTACCATTAAGATAATAAAACGTTACCGCACCTTTCTCTTTTCTTATTTTTCCTTTTTAAGCAGCGTAGACCTCCTAGGTTTTAAGAAACCTAGGAGGTCTAGACTAACCCTACCGCCCCCCTCTCCTCTTCTTCTTATTCCTTTTATAATCCTCAAAAACAAACTCCCCTAAACCGTGAAGAGAGGAATAAAACGCCTTCCCCCTATTCGCTTCCGTAAATTTCTCCACGAAATCAACCAAGTAAGGATCACGGGCGATCATGAAAGTAGTAACAGGAATATCCAGTTTCTTGCATTTACGCGCAAGATTTAAGGTTCTCCCGATGATTTTACGATCCAGCCCCCAAGAGTTTTTATAATAATTTTTTCCTTGTTTGATACAGGTCGGTTTCCCGTCCGTGATCATGAAGATTTGCTTGTTGGGGTTTTTCCTTTTCCTAAGAATATCCATTGCCAATTGAAGACCGGCAACGGTATTGGTATGATAAGGACCTACTTGCAAGTAAGGCAGGTCTTTTATTTCAATACGCCAAGCATCATTCCCGAAGACGATTACATCCAAAGTATCCTTGGGAAATTTTGTGGTAATATATTGCGATAAAGCCATCGCTACCTTCTTGGCGGGTGTGATTCTATCCTCACCATACAGAATCATGGAATGGCTGATATCAATCATCAAAACCGTACTCATGCGGCTTTGGTAATATGTTTCCCTCACTTCCAAATCCTCATGGGTCAAGCGGAACTCATCAATGCCATGATTGATTTGGGCATTTTTCAGGGATTCGGAAAGGGCTATGCTATCCAGGCTATCGCCGAATTGGAACGGACGGATTTCCGAGGTATGCTCGTCTCCCATTCCACCGAAATCGGTATTGTGGTTTCCGCGCTTGGATTTCTTGATTTTCCCGAAGACATCACGAAGGGCTTTAAGGCGTAAATCCACCTCCGTTTTTGCCGTTGGGTTGAAGCCGCCACCTTGTCCTCTGCCGTTACGTGATTGGATATAACCTTTATCCTCCAAGTCCTTGATAAAATCAGCGATACCGTAGTCTTCAGTGGTTAAACCGTGTTCTTGATCCAAATCCGTTAGCCACGACAATGCCTCGTCCACGTCCCCTGAGGTGTGAATCAAAAGTTCTTGGAATAAATCCAAAAGTTTTTCAAAAAGGCTTTGTCCTTCGCCCTTGAATTGATATTCGGAAAATCGCCAACCTATCATAGGAAGATGTAAGATTAAAGACGTAAGATGTAAGACTGCCTAGGAGTCTAGTACTTACCTTAAACGGTATTCATGGAAACTTGGTTCAAGACTTAAGGCTGCAAGATTAATTTCTTCTTTCCTAGAACTGCTCCATCCTCATTTAGAATTAATACTGCGTAAAACCCTTTGGGAAAATGAGCTATGTTGATGGATTCTCTTAGGTTAGACAGTTCTTGGGAAAATACTTGTCTTCCAACGCCATCAAGGAAAACAACCGTTTTTACATTCGGCTCGATGGCGGAAAATTCCAAGGAGACTTGCCCGGAGGAAGGATTAGGAAAAACCGTGAATTCTAATTCATCGGAGATATCATTTATGGATGTTGCGGGATCTTCCGGTGGGCAATTGATATCAAAGAGGAAATCACGGACGGTCCAAACGGTGGTATCCATATAATCACCATCCGTAACGAAGGGCGTATGACCCGCGCCGTACCAAGTAAAAAATGTATTGGGGATACCTTGTTCATCCAAGCGGGCATGGATGGAGGCGCTGCCGTCAACCGGTAAATCTATCCCTAGGGTTTCGATGATTTCCGAGCCGTAGGGTACGGTACCATCATTGGTGCCGTGCATGCTAACGGTGGGAATAACGGGAACGGGGTCCATCCATGCCGTATCACCGATAGCGCCGGAAAGATTGATTACGGCGGCAACGTCGTTGGAATAACCGGGATTACCGGAATTACCTACTAATCCTCCGTTATCCAAGAACTCTTGGTAAATCTCATCCGGGATTTCATCCAGTTCATTGAGGTGAGCCAAGTGTAATGCGGCAAAAGCACCGGCGGAAACTCCTCCGACGTAAATTCTTGTGGTATCGATTCTGTATAGATTATCCGTAGCGGCATCTTTCCTGAAAAAACGAACGGCGGCAGCCATATCATGTGTAGCTTTCATTACGGCACGGTAACCGTTTTCGGGCGTGTTATCGACTACTAAATCACTGGTCAAACGGTAGTCAATGGAAGCGTTCACGTATCCTCTGCTAGCGAATTCATTGCTTAGGGTTACCAAATCAGGCGACAAACGAGTTCCAAAAACGAAAGAACCACCAAAAGCCCAAATGATCAACGGGCGGGCGGATAAGGTATCTCCTTCGGGTTCGTAAACATCCAACCGTAGCGTAGTGGTAGCATCGGGATTGAAGAAGGTAGGTTGCAATGCCTCTCCGTATTCGATTGCGCCCGTATAATCCACATCGAAGATTTCATCATAATAGCGGATACCATCACATTCCGGTGCTTGGGCGGATAGGCTCCAACAAAAAACGGATAAAAAGAATAAGGTTAGGAGGTGTTTCATGACTTGTTTGATTTCCCTAAAAATAGGGAAAATCAATAAAAATCTCTTTTTCAAAATACAATCTAGAAGCCATCTCAAAAATATCCTTTGGTTTTGAAATGGCTTCTAATGACCATGCGCCTCATTAACCCTCATATACAACTTCAATTCATATGGAACAGAAACTCCCTTATCAACCTTTATGGTTTCCAAGGACTCCAAATCCTTCAAAAATATAGGGAGTTCGGTTATGGAGCTTCCACTAAAATCAAGTGTTCTTAATTTTTTTAACCGCAATATTTCTTCAGGTATCTCCTCCCCGATTTTACAGTCAGAGAAATTCAAAGATTCCAAGGAATTACATTCCCAAAAAATTTTAGGAAACAAACCAATTGTTGCCCTGGAGATTACTATTGATTTTAAGTTACTTAGTTTATTTAAGTCAGATGGAAATTTTATTGTTCTTGAATAAGTATCAGGCTCAAATATATACGGTAAATTTATTTCTAAATACTCTAATTTATTCAGTCCTAAAAATGAATCCGAAAAAATATCACTTGCTGTACCGTCCGGGTATAACACCAAGGATTTTAGATTTTTTAAATCACATAATTTTTCAGGTATTTCCGAGTACTCCATTCTGCCTGAATGCCCCACTTCAAGCCCCAAATATTCCACATCTTGTAAATATTGAATAAAGGGTTCAATAAAATAATAACTTTCTAA
>JAHDDF010000433.1 GCA_020629475.1 Saprospiraceae bacterium | reverse complement strand
AGAATTTGGGTTTGGAAATCCAAAGAATCATGTTCCTGCGCATCGGCAAGTTCCTTTTTCGTACCCTTGTCGAATTTATATAAAACCGCACCTTTATTTAAGGTTGCAGGGGCGTAAGTCGTATCAATACCCCAAGTGAGAGGGTTCGTTACCACGTAATTATTCCCCTTGGGGTGGTTCCTCGGTAGATAACCCTTTTCCCAAGTACGCCATCCCATGAAGCAGCCCGTTTCTTCGGGTGATTCACAAGGTTTTAATTCCTCGAAATAATCGGTGGGTACTTCAATGCCTACCACGTATGCCGCAACGAGTTGCTCCGCAAGGGGCTTGCCGTCAAAGAATTCCTTCATTAAAGGTCCTGCGTGGGTGGTTCCTTGACTGTGGGAGGCAAGGATGATCGGACGACCGTTGTTTTCGTTTTTTAGGTAATATTCAAAAGCATCTTTAACATCCTTATACGCTAGCTTAAAAGCAAGTTCGGAGGATTTTTTATCCCTTGTGAAATAGGCGTGGATATGTGCTTGGCGATACCTTGGCGCAAATACCCTTCCCGCACCATTAAAAATGCTTGCTTGGTTACGTATGGTGGATTCGTCTACTTCCTTGTTGAATTCAACGTCGTTTACGGGGGCGTTCCATCCGTCCTGTCCTTTTTCGTTTCCGGTATAAATGGTAGGATGGATGAAAAATACGTCCGCCTCGGCAGAAGCTTGGTTGTCCGGAAATTCATTTCCGGGCGTTTTATCGGCTTCGTCCTTTTTATCCGGATGAGCTGCCCAATAAGCGAGTTTGGAATAATCCGGCGCGGAAGGAGCCTCAAAATTTTGGTGTTCCCCTTGAGGGAGTATGCGTTCCTTGGAGCAGGACGCCAAAAGTAAAACGGAAAAAACAAGGAGCAAATAATAACTTTTCATGCTTGCGGGCTTTTGTTTACCAACGAAGGAAAAGGAGAGGTTGTTTATTTCTTACCCCTTTCTGCACCAAACATCAACTACCGTTTTGGCAGTAATGAATATGTAATCCCTTCCGGCTTGCGTAACCCATTCCTCTTCCTCATCCATTAATACGTCCTCGATAAAGGCAAGTAAATCTTCTTGGGGGGTATTTTCAAAAAAGATGTCAAGGCGTTCCCTGAAGGTTTTCGCGGAGGACTCGTTAAAAGCCGTCCAATTTTTCTCTTCGGCAGTTCCCAGTTCCTCTTCGGAAACGGGTTCCGGATCTTTGCCGTCGTGGGTTTTTAGATAGGCTTTGCGGATAACGAGGATCATGTATAAGAGCATGTTTCGTTCCTCGTCGGTAAGTAAGCTTAAGCCTTCGGAGAAAAGGTAAGCGGTTATGATGGGTTGCTTTTCCTCTAAATCCTTGATGAGCTTGACTTGCCCCTCCTCTGTTGCTACACCAATGGATTCCGCTGCGGCGTCAATATATTTCTCGGCTATGAATGCCATGCTTTTGGTTTTAGATATGAAGTTGTTCAAGAATTACTGATTGAACAACTTCAGGCAAAAGTAAGGTGAAAAAATGCTTTTTATAAGGTTAAATAAATTTAAAAGTAAGGTATGGACGGAAACGACTTGGGCTTTGGCATCGTATATGTGATGTGTTTTATATTTGAAACCGGTTGATGCATATCCCGTTAATTTTTAATCCAACCGGTCCTTAGACAAAAACGCACACTCGTTATGAAAATTCGGATGTTTATCTGGGCGCTTCTACTCCTGCCCGCTCTTGGATTCTCTGCCACCATGGAATTGGATTCGCTTCCGCTTCCTGAGTTTATGGAACAAAATTATCCTGATGCCCAAGAGGTCGTCGAGGGGGTTTATTTCAATATTGAGGAAGAAGGAACCGGCGCCGTCCCCGATGCAGGGGATTATTTGGTCGTTGATTTCGTCGGTTCTCGTTTAGACGGCGCGGTTTTCGATAAATCCGGTGAAGAGCCTTTTATTTTCCAATTGGGACGCCGCCAAGTAATCAATGGTTGGGAGCGCAGTTTAGGCTTGTTCAAGGTAGGTTCTAAAGTAACATTGTTGCTTTCACCCGATTGGGCATACGGAAGCGAGGGTGCGGGTAAAATGGTGCCCGGCGACACGCCCGTTAAATTCGAGATCAACATCCAAAATATCCTTTCCGAGGACGAGTACGACAAGTACATGATAGCCTTGGAGGAAAAGGAAAGGAAAGCATACCAAGCACGTGTGGAGTCCCAGTTCGAGGAGGATAAAAAGAATATCCACGAGTATTGTATGGCAAATAAAATCAAAGCCAAGCGTACGACCTCCGGTGTGAGTTATTCCGTTGAGAAAAAAGGAAAAGGGGAATATCCAAAAGCAGGAGACGTCCTTACCGTGGAGTACGAAGGGTTCTTGGTAGATGGTACCTCTTTCGATAAGTCAAACGAGAAAGAGCCATTTGTTTTCCCGCTTGGAAGGGGAAAGGTGATCAAGGGTTGGGAAGAAGCCCTTCCGTTTTTCAATAAAGGTTCTTCCGGTAAGATTGTGATTCCTTCGAAATATGCCTACGGTCAAATGGGGATTGAAGAAGAAAGCATAAACATTCCACCGAATTCCATCCTGATTTTCCAAATCAAGGTAATAGATATATCAAGTCCTGAATCAGAATAGCGAGACATTAAGGGATTGAGTGAATGAATGAGCGGGCGTGGAAGGAATTTCACGCCCGTTTTTCTATGTTTTAGTTCATGGATGATTCCCTGACTTACGTCGAATTAAATCTTAATTTCGCAGGGTTAAAAGAACTTTCCGGGGAGCGAGTTATTTAAATAAAACGCGTTTGAATATACCCTGCCCCAATAGGACCCCCTAACTACAAGACCCATGGGAAAAAGAACCTTATTCTTTATCATTTTTCTCGTCCTGCTATTATTGCCGGATATCTACATTTTCGCTAGTCGTTTGCACACGGCTTACGAAGCGAAGTGGGCAAGGGTTTCCGTGAAGGTCGGGACTTGGGCTGCATTTTTAATTCCGCTTGCGTGTCTTTTATTTCTTTACTATTCCCAAGGGGAGCGCTCCCAGGCCACCGTCGTGATTTTTGGTCTGTTCGTCACCTTCATGATTGCCAAAATCATTCTTGTTCTATTTCTATTGGTCGGGGATATATATCGCTTCGCGGAATGGATATTCCAAGCAGGGAATCTGTCCGAGGAGGTAAAGGCGCGGGTTGTTTCAAGGCGGAGTTTCATTAAAAAAACCGGTATCGTGGCATCATCCATTCCTTTCATCGGATTTATTGACGGCATTACCCGTGGAAAATATAATTATCAAGTACATGCCTTGGATTTGAAATTCAAGGACCTTCCGGATGAATTCGACGGTTTTACCATCGCCCAATTCTCGGATTTCCATGCCGGGACTTTTGATAATAAGGATAAGGTAGAGCAGGGCTTGGATTTGTTGCAGGAGCAAAACCCGGATGCCATCGTCTTTACCGGCGATCTCGTGAATACCTGGGCGGAAGAAGTAGAACCCTATATTTCCAAAATGAATGCCTTGACCG
>JAHDDF010000432.1 GCA_020629475.1 Saprospiraceae bacterium | reverse complement strand
ATGGATTCCTTGGGAAACCATTCGCCGCTGAAACGTCATTAATAGCCTAAATCTTCTTTGCCGTAATTAAATAAATCGTTGCCGCGATAGCTAGCCCTAGCATTACGAAAAACATTAGCGGCTCATCCTCGGTTTCGGGCTCATCTAAATCCAACATGATATAATCAGGGGCAAGATTTTCGAAAGAGGATTTAATATCGGATGAAAACCTGAAAGAGGATTTTTTATAACCTGTAAAGGGGCCTTCAATCATCATACTTTGCGGATTTTCCAAAAACATGGATAGCTGTTCGTTCTCGTCCATGCCTATCAAATTTTCCGCCTTGTAGTATAATGAGCCTTCAGAGGCGTGTAAAACGATTTTAACCTCGGCGTCCCAACTATTGGAATCCGCATGACTGACTAAGGGAACGAATATATCCGTGGGGCTACCTACTTCCGCTCCTAGGACTGTATTGGTTAAATAAGCAAGTTGGCTTAAATCAGCGCTAGCTCCTGAAATGGTAAGTCTTTTATCCTTGGGTTTTGTTTCTATGTAATCCTCGTAACCAATATTTAAAAATTCCTTATTCCCGCCCATAAGATCAGGGATAAGGAATATACAGCGTAGCGTAAGAGTGGCAATAATAATGTAGAAAATAACTCTTGCCGCCTTATTCTTTTTGAATTCTTGGGTAGGAGGTGTTTGTTGGGTTTCCATGCTTGTAGTTTATTGGATTAAATTTTCCACAAGGTAAGAAATTCGAATTTATTCTAAAGTTTAAAAAAGTGGTCGAACCGACCACCGCTACCAAAGCGGAGGGATTTATTCCTTCGTAATAAAAGAATATAAACAACACGTTCTTACATGAAAATTCTCCCTAAACTACTGCGCCTTATAAATCCTTAACTCCGTTTCATTTTCCAAAAACATGGTAGGAGTTTCCCCGATGCTTCCGACTTTACCGGCAACGCAAACGGTTTCCCCTTTTAAATCGGTTAATAAATCATAACCAAAATTCACGAGGTTTTCCTTCCTGACGAAAATGATGAACAAAGGATCCGTTATTCCTTTATCCAAATACAACATCACGTTTCCTTTCTTAGAGGTTTTGGCGTGGACAACGGTTCCGCAAACGTTTACTTTTTTATCGTTGCCTTTTTTTCGTTCCGCTTGGACAGTATTAAAATGGTTCTTGGGTAAGGAAGGCGGATAAAGTGGTACTACATCCCCTTCCTGCTCTTCATGCATCCAAGGTTTAGGATCGTCCATTTTCTCCAATTTCGCTTCTATGGCATCCGGCAGTTGATGGAAAAAATCAATTCCCGTTTCCTTTTCTACCTCATCTATGGAAACCGCG
Source organism: Saprospiraceae bacterium (assembly GCA_020629475.1). Classification (GTDB taxonomy): domain Bacteria; phylum Bacteroidota; class Bacteroidia; order Chitinophagales; family Saprospiraceae; genus JAHDCE01. Next base: position 2,187 of record JAHDDF010000432.1, on the reverse strand, counting down.
AAACTTTGAGTAGGGTAGGAAAGGCGCTGGTTGGGCATGATAAAAGCTACCGCACGTTCCTTTTCCAAATCCAATACGACCTTGAAATATTTCTCGGGGATGCTGGGTTTATTGATACTCCTTTCAATAACGGGTAAGCCCTTTTTTAGGACCGGACCTGAAACCACGTAAAGCTTGCTATCCGTATTCCGGTACATATACCCTCTAAGCATGGCTTCCAGTTGCCCCCATCCCTCGCGGTTGAATTCCGGACGTTGGGGTGACATGTTGGAATAATAATAGGATTCCGATAATGCCTTTTCCGACCAACGGAAATCCGCGGAAGGGGCAAGGTGCCCGCGGTCATAACCGAAACCGTCATATTCTATATTACCGTCATTGTCGGTAAAAGTGAGGAAATAATCCTTTTCAACGGCGGTACCGGATTTTACCTTCGGGTCTTCCCTGAAATCGTTGGAACGAGCAGCATTACCCGTAGTTACATCAGGCATGATGATATGGGCTACCCACTTGGCTTGTTCATGTTCCTCATCGTAAACCAAGGTCATGGCTGAATGCTTGATGAGGGTTTCCCCGTCTTGGGTTTTAGGAAGTCCGTTCTTGTTGAGTTCGGCGCGGAGTTGTTCCAACTTCAACTCCTCCATTTCCTTGAGATATTGCTTCTTCTTTTCCTCAAGTTCTTGAAGCTTGAGTTCTATTGCCTTGATTTTTTGCTCCGGGTTTTGCCCGAAAAGCATCAAGGGAAAGAAGAATAAAAGTAGTAGGGCGTTCTTTACCATATGTACAAATATAAATATGGTGTTTCTTAAGTTGTGTTAAGGAATTTCAGCTACTTCTTGATGTATATGTAAGAATTGGTCTTTTGTGGTCGAAAATTGGCTTTAGCGTGCGGTTAAATTCTCCGTAGACATATTTTTATTTTTAAATATGAATTTTAACCTGTTGATTTTTAGTGGTTAATGATTGGGGTGTTTTTGTTTTTTATCTATTAACAAAAACGTAAGAATCTTTTCATAAAAGCCTCCCGTATAATATATCGAATGAATAAGTAACAGATTTTATTGTCATAGGGTTAGACATAGGTTTATTGAAGGAGGAGTCTGAAGGCTCCTCCTTCTTTTTTATGGATAATCTCCATGCAAAAAGGCGCTTGCCCCGAATCGGGACAAACGCCTTTTTATTTTTTATGAGCTGGTACTCTTATCCTAGAATATCAATACTCTTTTTGATAAAGGAAGTTAAATCCGCTCCCTTCAGCATATTCTGATTCAACAAGGCTAGGTCATAAAGGTGCTTCGCTACCTTTTGTTTTTCTTCCTCGTTTTCCGCTTTTACCAATTTCTCGGAGATAATCGGGTGATTACCGTTTACCACGACATTGAAGCTATCCGGAAAAGCGCCCATCATTCCGCCTCCTTGCAGGTTTTGCATTTCCTGGAAACGACGCATGAATTCCGGTTTGGTAATCATTACCGGGAAAGACTCGGGAGACATGGATTTTACGGTAACGCTACCCATGCTTTCACCCAATTGAGCCTTGAATAATTCCTCAACGGCTTTTTGCGCATCCTCGCTAAGTACGGATTCTTTTTCCTCGTCCTTCTGCACCAAATTGTCAGGCGTATCGGAATCTACCCTTACGAAAGTAATGTCCGTACCCTTTTGCTCAAGGTGCTGCATAAAGTGGTTATCAATCATGGTATCGGTTACCAATACTTGATATCCTAGGTCCTTAGCGGATTGGATATAGGAATCATGGTCGGTTGGGCTATTGGTATAAATACCGATAACCTTTCCGTGCTTGTCGGTTTGTACGTCTTTAACCTCTTCCTTGAATTCCTCGATGGTGTAGTGCTTACCTTCCGTATTGGCAAGCAGGGCGAATTTCTCTGCCTTGGCGGAGAATTTCTCCTCGGTAATCATACCGTATTTTACCAATGGGCCGATATCCGTCCAGTTGGTTTCGAATGCCTCACGATCATCCTTGAAGATTTCATGAAGTTTATCCGCTACCTTCTTAGTAATGAAGGTGGTGATTTTCTTTACGTTCCTATCGGCTTGAAGGTAGGAGCGGGAAACGTTCAAAGGAATGTCCGGCGAATCAATAACACCATGTAATAAGGTCAAGAATTCAGGAACGATCTCCTTGACGTTATCCGTAACGAAAACCTGGTTGCTGTAAAGCTG
>JAHDDF010000431.1 GCA_020629475.1 Saprospiraceae bacterium | reverse complement strand
TATTCGGAACGGGAACCTGGGTATCCGAGAGATACCGGTGATTAGATTCCCCTCACCGCCGAAGCCGTTTTCATCCGTACAAAAAGCCTTGGTTTTTGTGGAAACACGGACATGGATTTCTAATCCTACGACCGTTTCATACTGTTGCTCGCTCATTCCTTTCCTTTCGAGAGTTCTTCTCCTTTTATGATGGTAGGTTTGCGCAGCAAAGTTAGGGTATCCCGCGTCAAGGTCAAATCCACGAGGGTAATTCTATTGCTGCTAAAAGAAAGTATTTCACCATAAGTGGCTCGTTCCGAAAATTGGATTTTCAGGGTATCCTCCGTTAGACGGAAATGATAACCATTCTCTTTTTCCGGGTAATAAATGGAATCACCTCTCACTGAAAATGCCCTTAGATCAAAACCCTCCTTATACCAATCCCCTTGAAACGCGCCTTTGAGTTTGCGTTTCCCGCAGGAGGTTATAAGTAGCGCTGAAAAAAGTACTAGGCAGACGTAAGACGTAAGACGTAAGATGTAAGACATAAGGGGATGATGCTATTCAGATGGTTTTCTTTTCATTTTGGGCAACGCAAAATAAGCGCAAAGGATTCCATCAAAAAATCCTAGGACAAAAATTTAAATATGCGCTTATTCCTTATCCACTTTCCCCTTCACGAACAAGACCATCTCCATAGGTTCCGTATTGGCAAGTATAGTAACCATTTTCATTTGCTTGCCTTGTTTCAATTTAGAGTCAAAAGTTACTTTGATCTCCCCTTTCTCTCCCGGTTTTAATGGCTCCTTAGACCATTCAGGAACGGTACAACCACAAGAACCTTTAACCTTGTAGATTACTAAATCTTCTTCCCCTGTATTTTCATAGGTAAATACGTGGGACACCTTCTCCCCTTCCTTGATCGTACCAAAATCAAATTCTTGGGAATCGAAAGACCAAGAAGTAGTAGCGGGTGCTTCCCGCTTCATTTTCTCTTCAGGAGTTTCTTGCTGTTTGATCATGTAGCGGGAATAGGCGCGGATTTTTTTTGAGGTTTCATCAGTTGGAATGGCGTCCACGAATTCCTCCTTGCCATCATCATAATGTAAGTAACGGGCATATTCCAAAAGCTCTTTCTTATCCTCTAAGGACATTTCCTTAATGGCGGTTCTTAGGCTTTTATCAATGTCTTTTTCTTCTTGTGCTTGTAAGGAAAAAACCAGGAACAAGGAGCATAAGGCTAAGGAGAAAACGGTCTTACACATTGAGAAATATTTATAAATGATAATAGAGGTGAAATAATCTTATTAACAACGAAAACAAATTATCCATTCGTGGAGCCGGGGACAAATTTTTAACGGAGTTTATGATAAAAAAGGCAAAAAATCAACAATAAACACACGCATAACAAGGGCTTATAAAAAAAGCCCCCTCGTTGGGCAATAACGAGTGGGCTTTACTTCATGTGTTCTGTTCTGTCACTAATTTAAGAAAATTAGTACAAAACTAGTCGCCTTCCGGCAAATTTATTTTCAAACAAAGCTCTTCGAGCTGTTCATCATGTATTGGAGATGGTGCTTCAATCATCATATCACGTCCCTGATTATTCTTCGGGAAAGCAATGAAATCACGAATGGAATTCTGTCCGCACATTACGGCACAAAGGCGGTCAAAACCAAAAGCAAGCCCCCCGTGAGGTGGTGCACCATACTCGAATGCCCCAAGCAAGAAACCAAATTGCGCTTGAGCTTCCTCCTTGGTAAATCCTAGTAGATCAAAGTTCCTGGATTGCAATTCCCTATCGTGAATACGGATGGAACCACCACCGATTTCAACACCATTAATAACCATGTCGTAGGCATCCGCACGGAGTGCCTTCATGGTTTCATGGTCGCCGTTTAGCATGCGCTCTACGTCATGCGCCTTGGGTGACGTAAAGGGGTGGTGCATGGCGTGGAATCTTTCGCTTTCCTCATCCCATTCCAACAGCGGGAAATCAACGACCCAAAGCGGCTTGAATTCCTCCGGATTACGAAGCCCCATGCGGTTCCCCATTTCCAAGCGGAGTTCATTCAGTTGCTTGCGGGTTTTTTCTTCCTCACCGGAAAGGATAAGCAGCATATCACCCGGCTTAGCGCCGAATTTTTCCAGCCAACCTTTCAGTACTTCGTCATTATAGAATTTCCCGACACTGGATTTGACACTACCGTCAGCATTGTACTTTACGTACACCAATCCCTTAGCACCGATTTGCGGGCGCTGCATCCATTCGGTTAACTTCTTGATGTCCTTATTGGAGTATTCTGCGGCTTGCCCTTCCGCGCAAATCCCTACTACGAGTTCAGCGTTATCGAATACGACAAAACCTTCAGGAAGTTCTTCCTTACCCAATTCCACGAATTCCATCCCGAAACGGATGTCCGGCTTATCGGAACCGTACTTGGACATTGCCTCATCATAGGTCATCCTAGGGAATTTCGGCAAATCGACATTCTTGAGTTTCTTGAATAGATGGCGCGTCAATCCTTCAAATGTTTCCAAGACTTGCTCTTGGGTAACGAAGGACATTTCGCAGTCAATCTGTGTAAACTCTGGCTGGCGGTCGGCACGTAAATCCTCATCACGGAAGCATTTCACGATCTGGAAGTACTTATCGAATCCCGCCACCATCAAGATTTGCTTGAAGGTTTGGGGGGATTGCGGCAAGGCATAGAATTGTCCCTTATTCATGCGGCTAGGCACCACGAAGTCACGGGCACCTTCCGGCGTACTTTTGATCAATACCGGTGTTTCCACCTCGATAAAGTCTTGGTCCGCTAGGTAAGCGCGTGTTGCAATCGCCAACTTGGAACGGAAAAACAGGTTTTGTTGTACCGGTTTCCGGCGCAAATCCAGGTAGCGGTATTTCATACGTATATCATCCCCTTCGTCAATCTCGTCCTCTATGAGCATGGGTGGCACCTTGGAGGCATTGAGAATTTCGAGTTTGGACACTTGGATTTCAATATCACCGGTAGGCATATTGGGGTTTTTGGATTGGCGCTCGATAACCGTTCCTTCTACCCGGATCACGAATTCACGTCCTAGGGTTCTTGCTTGCTCGAAAAGATCCTTATCAGTGATTTGTTCGTTGAAAAGTAGCTGCGTGAGTCCGTAACGGTCACGTAGGTCGGTGTACATCATGAATCCGAGGTCACGTGAACCTTGGACCCAACCGCTGAGCACTACCTCGGTGCCCAAGTGTTCCATGCGGAGTTCCCCGCAATTGTGGGTTCGATACATACGTCAGGTATTTTGATGGTTTTTGAAAGTGGCAATAACCCTGCCCTTTCCGTCATCCAATTGGATTGCAAAAGTAATGGTTCCGGGGATATGATGGAAAAGTAATTTTTGTTGTTGTTTTTGTGTGGTCGGAAGACCACACAAGGGGGAGGTGGTGTTTTTAGTTATGAATAATCCCAAACTAACATGACTGTTCCTTATGCCGGCGATCTGTTCATTTTCTTTGCTCGCCCAAAGAAAACGAACCAAAAGAAACGGCGCTTTTTT
>JAHDDF010000430.1:488-3531 GCA_020629475.1 Saprospiraceae bacterium | reverse complement strand
GAAACAATAACCCCTACTTCCCGGTCATGCGACACACGGGTTATCATTTCATCCCGAACCAAAAATGAAAATCCACAATTCAATCCAAGGTGATAGACAATACTTCCTTTAGAAAAAAGGTCATTTTTACCGTCTTTATTTAGTATTTCATTTTATCATAAAACACAGGAATTCATTTTAATTGAATAGTACCCCTTCAAAGAACTTTGCTGGAATTATACTACATATACGCCTAATTTGTCAATACCCTTAAAACAAAACCGGATCATATCTGCAACATTCGGAACACCTATGGCAACCTTCGGAAAACCCGATTTTTCGACTATCGAAGGGTCATACATTGTGATTGTAAACAAGGAATTACCGCAAGGAAAAAAGGTGGTTCCTAATCTATCACATTAAATGATCCGTTATGAAAAACGTATTATCGAAAAGCTCGGGAAAGGACTTCAACCGGGCATTCAACGAATGGAACAAGGACAAGGGACTGAAGGAGCCGAGCGTGATAAAGCGCACCGTCCTTCCCTCATTGGAATCCGAGTTGCGGATTGGCAGGAAATCCATCGAGGACAAGGCGTATCGCGACGCCGAGGATACCGCCAACCGTTCCCGCCCGAGGGAGACGGGCGACAGCATCACCAATTACGTATTGTACATCTCCACGGAGACGGGGGAGCTATGCAATAAGGTGCACACGCGATTGCAAACGAAGGGCCTGGAACGCTACAAGGGGCAAGTCCTCGCCTTCGAGAGGACCGAAACGGGAATCCTTGAGAAGAGGGCGACGGTCTTGGAAAACGACATCAGCAACCAAAGCCGTAAGGAGCGGGGGTTGAAGGAACGCGATATCTACAATTGGGTATTGTACCCTTTCTTGGTGGGCTTCGTCGGGATCATGCTCTTGGTGGACATGATCTACAACGCTGGCGCGTTCCAAGCCTTGGGCTTCTCCTTCCTTAAATCCTCCTTGGTCGCTTTCGTGGCGGTATCGAGCCTGGGCTTATTCGGTTACGGCTTGATGGAGGAATTAAAAAAGGACGAGACGATGAACCGTTCGGAATTCAAGATTTGGGGTTATGGCTTCTTCATCGCCGCCTGTTTCTTCGGCATCGGTTTTTTACGGGTGTATTACATGAACCAGATGGGCGGGCAGACCATGTCGGTCGCCTTGGGGACCTTGGTCTTCATTACCATCAACGTCCTGATTTTCGGCGGTACCTCCTTGGTGGTGGAGCGCTTCTTCCCGACCAAGACCCAGAGGAAAATCCGCAAGGACTACGCGGATGCCAAAAGGGAATTGGACACCATGCAAGGGGAGTTGAACCGGATCGGGAACGACAAGAAAATGCTTCGTTCATGGGCGGGGCAATCCGTGACGGAGGCGGATGACCTGATGGATTACGCCGACGCGCTATTGAAGGAGAATATCGCCTTTTACCGAAAGGTGGTGGCGAATTGGAAGCGCGAGGTTTGTACGAGGCTTCCCTATATCCCCGATTGCATGGAGCAGGAGATTCCCGAGGTACGCTGCGAGTTCGTTACCCGTAAGGGCGAAGGGAACCCAAGCCATTCCGAAACCCTAAAAGCGTAAACGATGAAAGGATTAATCATGAAGGGTACGGCGGTAATACTTGCCGCCGTACTCATGGCCTCCTGTACGAAAAAGGAGGTCAGGCATGTAACGGTACTACAGGACGTAACGGGCGAGGCGATTTCCGTTCCCGAACCGAAAACGCTCATCGCCGAATTGGGCTTGGACGCCAAATCATGGAAGGGCGTGGAATTCAAGTACGGCATCATCGGGGATACGGAGTATACCCGCGAGGAGGTATTGAGCCTTCCCGCCGAGAGTTCGCTCATGGGGAACGAGTTCGAACGTAAGCAAAAGGGCGAGGACTTCATGCTGGGGCTTGAAACCCTTATGGGTTCCCTTGAACGTGGTAACCGTCCGCACTCCATCATCTTTCCGGTAATTATCCGCGAGGTCAACCGCTTGGGGAAAATAGTGGAGCCGGGGGAAAAGACCCTTATCGTTTTCTCCGACTTGATGGAGAACGCGCCGACCCTGTCCTGCCGTAACCGTAACGTCGGAAACATGGATCGGGAAAAAGCGGCTAAGCTATGGCAAGGGCTGGTTTCCAATTACGGTACGGATCTAGGACAGGACCTGACCGGGGTGGAGGTGCGATTCATCCACGGGGCAAGGGGCTACGAGGAATCGCGGCAATTCTCGAACCTGTGCGATATGTATCGCCGTGCCCTCGAGGGTAGGGGCGCCACCGTCAACGTTTCCGCAAACCTTTAGCCATGTCGGACACTAAAAAATACGCCAAGCGGTTCCTGAAGGCATTTTTCAAATTCCTTTGGGTACTGCTCGGCATTCTCCTAAAACTTTGCCTTGCCGCCTGCTATATCGTTTTAAGGCTCCTTGAAATCGGGCTGTGCCACATCAACAAGGGGACGGAATTGGTATTGATGGGCAAGGTGCAAAAACGATGATGCCATGTTGAAGATAATATTCAAGGCACTCGCCGATATGTTCCTGAGCCTGTTCGGGTTATTGGGGCCCTTACTGGATAGTATATTGACCGTCGGGGGCGAGGATAATCCCCACGACTTCAAGGGTTCCTTCCTCGAGGAGGGGGAACTCCTTTCGAAATCGAACAAGGGCTTTTGCCTGACGGGCACGAAATCCCTCCCCGTGGGGCTCTCCTACAGGAACGGATTGGTGATAGGGGGGGACGGGAAGCGGTAAAACCTCTTCGATATTACTCCCTTCGATTTTCAAAATGGAAAGCTCCCTCGTAATTAATGATCCGTCGGGGAACATATATTCGAAAACCTCCGGGTTCAAGTCCCGTTCGGGCTACCGCGTCTTGGTGTTGGACTACGCCAACCCCGATATTTCGGTAGGGTATAACCCGATTGAGCGGGCTAATACGGTATCGGATATCGCCAAGGTGGCGTCCACCCTCATACGGGCGTCCTTGGGCGATAACGCGAAGGACCCGTTTTGGGTGATACAAGCGGTCAACCTTTTGGT
>JAHDDF010000430.1:0-478 GCA_020629475.1 Saprospiraceae bacterium | reverse complement strand
GATTTCCCTCGTGAAGGGCATGGACGAAAAGTACCGCAACCTCGCGAACGTAAGGAGGCTCTTGCAGGTAATGTCGGGTGACCCGACGAAGATGGATAGGTTGGTGGTGAAGCACGGCGACCCGCACCTGCTGACCTCCTACAAGGCGTTCGTGGCGATGTCGCCCAAGACCTTCTCGAGTATAGCGGCTACCGCCTTGGCGGCGCTCACCCTGTTCCAGGACGAGAAGGTACAACGGGTAACGGCGAGGGATACGCTGGATTTTGACCGTTTCCGCAAGGAAAAGACCATCCTGTACATCAAGAACTCGACTATCGATATGAAATACTACGCCCCCTTGACGAGTATCCTCGCCGTCCAGATGTTCGGTAACGTCATGTCCCGGGTTCCCCGAAAAAAGGAGGGACTGGATATATTCTTCCTGTTTGACGAGGCGTCGAGCCTGACCCTTAGTTCTTTAGCTTTGACGATGGCAAAT
>JAHDDF010000429.1 GCA_020629475.1 Saprospiraceae bacterium | reverse complement strand
CCTACCCAAAACAATACAACAAAAAAGAAATGAGGCTTTCAAAAAAGCCAACTAATTTTTTCATGGATTATCACGTAATTTTCAACAGCCTACCTCGCAGGTATAAATTCGACCGGTATTACCTACCTTTGCGCTTCTAAAAAAACCATATCCAATCATGGGCATCGACGACATCTGCATTAAGGAAACCCGCTTCGATTTTCCGGGTCAAACGGCATTCTACAAAGGCAAGGTAAGGGATGTATATACCCTTGGGGAAAAATTGGTCATGGTCGCGTCGGACCGTATATCCGCTTTTGATCATATCCTACCCCGCCCGATTCCTTATAAAGGACAGGTACTAAACCAAATAGCAAGGTGGTTCCTCAAGAACACCGAGGACATTTGCCCGAATTGGATAATGGCTTCACCTGACCCGAACGTAGCCATAGGGAAAGCATGTGAACCGGTAAGAGTGGAAATGGTAATTCGCGCGTACTTAACCGGGCATGCTTGGAGAACCTATAAATCCGGAAAAAGAGTCCTTTGCGGTGTTGAATTGCCGGAAGGCATGAAGGAGCATGATCGCTTTCCCGAGCCCATTATCACACCCGCGACAAAAGCGGAAGAAGGACACGACGAAGACATTTCAAGGGAGGAAATATTATCCCAAGGCTTAGTTCCTGAAGATGTTTACACCCAAATGGAGGACTACACCAGAAAGGTTTTCCAACGCGGAACCGAAATGGCGGCAAAGCAAGGTTTGATCCTTGTGGATACCAAATACGAATTCGGGATATTTAACGGTGAGGTTACCCTTATTGACGAAATCCACACGCCGGACTCTTCCCGTTATTTCTACGCGGACGGCTACCAAGAACGCCAAGATGCCGGTGAACCGCAAAAACAACTTTCCAAGGAGTTCGTTAGGGAATGGCTTATGGCTAACGGTTTCCAAGGACTAGAAGGGCAAACCATGCCCGTAATGCCGGATGATTTCGTTTGGTCCGTTACCGAGCGGTACATCGAATTATACGAAGTCCTGACCGGAAAAAAATTCGAGAAACCGGAAGCGGGGAATGTTTTGGAAAGGATTGAGAAAAACGTACTGAATCAGTTAAAAAGTGAATAGTTAAAAAGTGAAGCTCAACTATTAACTCCTTAGCTATTAACTATTACCTATTTTGATAAAAATCTTCGGCATACGACATCATGGTCCCGGTTCCGCACGCGCTTTGAACAAGGCGTTTCGGGAATGGGAACCGGATTGTATTATTATAGAAGGTCCCGTTGATGCGGAAAACATTATTCACCATGTGGCGGATGAAGGATTGGTTCCTCCTGTCGCTATACTTGCCTACAATCCAAAAAATACAGCTCAAGCATCCTATTTCCCTTTTGCTAAATTTTCACCGGAATGGAACGCCATAAAATATGGCTTAAAGAATGATGTCCCGGTAAGATTTATGGATCTACCCCAAGGCATTCATTTTGGCTTGGATGAACAAGCGGAACAGGAAAAACAAATCAGCTTAGAGACTCCTGAAAAGGAGACGAACCCCGAGGGTAAATCCATTATCCATGACCCCATCGGTTATGCCGCAAAAATCGCGGGTTACCCGGACGGGGAAAGATGGTGGGAAATTACTTTTGAACAACAAGAAGGACATGCCGAAACTTTCGAGGCGGTACAAGAACTGATGACCGCACTTCGGGAAGGTTCCGGAAAAACGGAATCTCCAAGGACGCTTTTACGGGAGGCGCATATGCGCAAAATCATCCGCAAGGCAGAGAAGGAAGGTTTTGAGAAAATAGCCGTGGTTTGCGGTGCTTGGCACGGTCCCGTTCTTGGAAACCCAAAAGATTTCAAGACCACTGAAGACAATAAACTATTAAGAGGACTCAAGAAAGTTCGAATCAAGGCTACTTGGGTGCCTTGGAGTTATGATCGCCTTGCGGTAAGTTCCGGTTATGGTGCGGGTGTCATTTCCCCTGCTTGGTATGATATGCTTTTCGGGAACCGGAAAAACGTTTCTATCCGATGGATGACCAAGGCGGCACGATTGTTCCGGAATGAGGACTTGGATGCCTCCTCCGCACACGTGATTGATGCGGTTCGTTTATCGGAAACATTGGCTTCCTTGAGAGGGCTTTCCGTTCCCGGAATGAATGAATTGTACGAAGCGGCATTGACCCAATTCTGCGGTGGCTATGAATCCCCGATGGAATTGATCGAGCGGAAGCTCATTATCGGTGATATAATGGGGAAGGTATCCGAGAACATCCCGGTAATCCCGCTTCAAAGTGATCTCGAAAAACAAATCAAAAGCGCTAGGCTGACCAAATTCCGTAATTCCTTGGAACCTGAAGAAAGGAGCTTGGATTTACGGCAAGATAGCCAATTGGCGGCAAGCCGTTTGCTTCACCGCATGAATATCCTAGGAATTAAGTGGGGAAAGGTCAAAGAATCCAAGAGAAGATTTTACGGTAGGACCCAAGGGGATTTCAAAGAGCATTGGAAGTTACGCTGGCGTCCCGACTTTGCCATCCGCATTATTGAAGCGGGTATGTGGGGCAATACGGTTGAATCGGCGGCAAGCCTCTTCCTACGGACAGAAGCGGCGGATGCTACCGAATTAGCCAAGGTTACCCGTTTGATTTCCCTTGCCATCAAGGGGAATTTACCGGATACCATGGATGATTTAATGCGGGCTTTCCAAGCTGCATCGGCTGTAAGCAATGACATTCCCGGCTTAATGGAAGCCGTTCCGGAATTAATTGAGGCTTTAAAATACGCCAATACCCGCCAAGCGGATTTGGGTGCCTTGGAAAAACAACTGAACGAGATTATCCCTAGGATTTGTATCGGTCTTCCGGGTGCTTGCTCGTCCTTGAACGAGGAGGCCTCCGCTAAGATGTTCTCCTTGATTTCCGGCACGGACTATCAAATTTCCCTTTTGGAAAACCCTTCCTTTAACACCGCCTGGGTTAGCGCCCTTTCAAAGGTTTCGGAAAATGAAACCATCAACGGGCTTATTCGTGGAGGCGCATTGAGGTTGTTATACGATAAAAAATCCATTACTCCCGAGGAAGCAAGACAAGGCATGAGCCAAGCCCTGAGTATCGGAAACGATCACGCGGATGCCGCGTATTGGTTGTCCGGATTCCTGCACGGTAGCGGCTTAATCCTTATTCATGATCCCGCACTTTGGAACGTATTGGATCATTGGGTGAATACGATTGATGTGGAAGCCTTGAAAAAGGTACTACCCGTTATCCGACGAACCTTTTCCAAATTCCCTAACCCGGAAAAGGAAAGCATGATGGCACTTGCTAAACAAGGCAAACGGAAGGAAGCGGAAGCGTTGGAAATTAGTGTTTCATCAGAACTCTGGAATGAATCCGCAGCGGAGAAAGTGATGCCTACGCTGCGTCTGTTGTTGGGGCTTGGGTGATTGATTGTCAGGTCGGAAGACCTGACAAACGGAAGCTATATTTTTGGTAATGTGGCCAAAAATAGTTGGTGGTTTTCTCAATAAATTAGTTTAGATTCCG
>JAHDDF010000428.1 GCA_020629475.1 Saprospiraceae bacterium | reverse complement strand
TGAGTGTTACGGGTTTGATGCGCTATTGGAAAAAGAAAAATGAATCTTAATTCATTTAAAAGTGTGACAATTGATTGTTGTTTAATAATTTAAGTTTTTATACCATATAAGGTAAGTTTATTAATTTTTTCTCTCATAACACGCCGCTTCCTCAAGAAAGTTAACGTTACGTTAGTAGTTTTTTTTGAAAAACCATACGAGAGTGACGGTCAAAATTGGTTACATTTGTCTCCGATTTGATTGAAAGTCAAATTCGTAGAAACTGCTGATGAACCACCTTTATCCATTATCCGTAACGGCATCTCCTGCCGTTCTTACCCGATCCTTGTGTGTAACACACAGGAATCACCTCTTTAGTTTGAAGCAGTTTTTCCTTGAACTCATTTTCCTTACTAAAATAATGACACACGATGAAAACGATTTTTAAACTCTTTTTCTGTGTTGTACTGGTATGCGCCGGATTCGTTGCTGCTGAAGCGCAGGCAACACTTGAGCAAACCGAGCCACAACGTAGCGACAAGGTGTTCGAATACGCTGAAACACCGGACTACTGTTTCTACAAGCAAAAAAATCCCATGACGGATTTTACACCTGAGCAAGCCGTAATTCTTGAGCAGTACGGAATGCCCAAGTTCGTAAGACATGCGGGAGTTGCCTTGGAGAAGGACATCCTAGATTACAAGCGCGCCCTTAATGCTTGGCAGGAAGAGAACATGTACCGCCAAGAGGAAATCAACACCGCCGTAGGCGCCCACAAGTAACCCTAAACAAGTAAAAACGAAAAGACATGAAAAAATCTATACTTCTATTGGCTTTTTTAAGCCTTGGATATTTCGCTTTTGGTCAGTTATCCGTGAATTTCACGGTAACCAATGTCGGTGTTACCGGTCTTTGTGATATGGATGGATTCGGTGCGGGTAATTCGGATCCGGAATGGATTGTTGAAATTGACGACAGCCGTGGAAATACCTCTGATTTCGGTCACGAGGAAGGCGGGAACAATGGTCCGACCTTATTCTTCTCCTCCGGTTTTGACAACCCGATGAACTATACCATTAATTACGGGACTACTTGCCCACCTCAAAGTATCGAGATTTACTGGGTCGCCCGTGATGATGATGGTTTGCTTGCCAATGATGCACAAGTAGAACAAACCATCAATTGGCCCGTAACCACGGTTCCGGGTACTTACACCTTCAACTTCAACCAGCAAGGTTTCAATAGCAATTGTAACCCTGTTTGGACTACGACTTTGGAGGTAACCGTTTCCGGTACCTTATCCCAAGCATGTGCGGATGAGCCATGTGACGCGACTATTCAACCTTTGCAGGACGGTTGTGGTACTTCCTTGACCAATTACACCTACTTCCTCGATGAGGTTACCGCTTCCGGTGCCGGTACTGCTGCGGGCGGAACCATTCCTTCTACTTCCTGTGCATATGACGGAGCGGATGATATGTTCTTCCAAGTAGACGTTCCCGTTGGTTCCGACGGATTCACCATCTACATTGATGATTGGGGTGGTTGCTCCGGTTTTGCTTGTTATACGGATATTACCGCAAGCATACATGGTGTTACCGGTGATTGTGCTACCAATAGCCTTGCCTTGAATAATCCGGGTGGTGTAACCGTTACTTCCAACAACGGTGGTCCCCATACTTCCGAATGTGTTGATATGACGGGTGTCGTTCTTGGATTTACCCAAAACAATAGCCCCATCCAAGTTTCCGGTTTGGTAGGCGGACAGACTTACTACGTTCGTATGACCGAAGAGGATGACCAGGGAGGATGGATGTCTATGGCATTCCAATCCAACTATTTGAATGATAATTGTTCCGGTGCTCAAGCACTTGACTTTACCGGTTGTAACTACTCCGCTTCCGACTTGAATGAGCCGGATATCAATGAGTGGACAGGTCAGGCGCACGTTGATGGCATTGGCGACTTGAACGGTGACGGACAACCCGATGATATCGATAACTGTAATACCAACTGGTTCTCCAACGAGAACATGGTATGGTATTACTTTGACGTAACCGCTCAAACCGCCCAGCCTATCTCCTTGACCGCTTTAGCGGTAGACTGTGATGGTACAGGTGGAGGTACACTTCAGTTGGGTGTTTGGTACGATTCCAATACAACGACTTGTCCTGCCGATGGTACGGCTAACGCTACCAACGGTCTAGGAGACATGATTCCCGTAGGTTGTTCCGTAGGAACCAACACGGACGTAACCGTTTCCTTATTGGATGATATGCCTCCCGGACGTTACTACGTAGTTGCTGACGGTGACGCCGGTGCGCAGTGTGTTTGGGAATTCGAGTCCCTTCAGATTCTTCCTGTTGAAATGGATGAGTTCCAAGGATTCGCCGAGAAGGACGTAAACCGTTTGGATTGGAGAACGCTTACCGAAATCAATAACAGCCACTTTGAAATCGAAAGAACTACAGATCCGACCCGTGGATTCGAGGTAATCGGTAAGGTAGACGGTAGCGGAACCACTTCCGAGCCTACTTCTTACGAGTTCATCGATGAGGCACCATTGACTAGCGGATACTACCGCCTGAAGCAAGTGGATTTTGACGGCACCTACGAGTACACCGAGGTCATCCACATCGTTCGTCGTGATAAGCCATTCGCTTTCTCCAATATCTTCCCTGTTCCTGCCTTGACGCAGGTGAACATCAAGTTCGAGGTAACGCAAGCTACCGATATGAACATGAGCATTTTCAATGCTTTGGGTCAACAAGTATTTACCCAAGACATGAACGTAGCGGAAGGTACGCAAGTGGAAAGAGTAGATGTTTCCCAATTTGCTAACGGCGTATATACCGTAATTATCTCCGATGGATTTAACCAAGAGGTTAGCAAATTCATCAAGAAATAATTCCGTTTTCAGGAACGGAGACCAAGCCGTGCATCCTATTCAGGATGCACGGTTTTTTTATTGCCGGATTAACCTTACCTTCGCTAGCGAATTTTCACTAATCAATTCTATTTTACCAAAATTACTTGGAAAATGACCGTAAAGGAATTCTTGATGGGTTTGCCGGCTAAAGTTTCCCCGGAAGCCATTGAAGGACACAATACCGTATTCCACTTTGATGCATCAGGTGACGAGAACGGACAATACACACTAACCATCGCTGACGGAAAAGCAGCCGTTGTGGAAGGCTTGGAAGGTGAAGCAAAGTGTACCGTTAAAGCAAAAGGTTCTGATTTGATGGACGTTGTTGAAGGACGTCAAAACCCTATGATGGCTTTCATGATGGGAAAAATCAAGGTAGACAACCAAGGAGAGATGTTGAAGTACGCAAAGATCCTAGGATTGATGTAATCCATTTTTCTTGGAAAACATGAAAGACCGGACGGCATTACTGCCCGTCCGGTCTTTCTTTTTGGCGAAGTTTGTATTTCCTACCGTTTGGGCTTCGATCTAAATAATGATGGTCAAACAAGGCACGACGAAGGGTAACATAATCTTTGGCTTTGATAGGCAATCGTGTTGCTATCTCAGTTTGATGCATTTGACTAAAAATCAAGAT
>JAHDDF010000427.1 GCA_020629475.1 Saprospiraceae bacterium | reverse complement strand
CACAAGATAAGTTTACCTCAGTCAAGCAGTTTAACTGCAACGGCTGTGGTGCCCCATTGGAAGCTGTCCATCCTAGGGCAAAATACATCGGCTGTAAATATTGCGGTAACGTTTCCAATGCCGCAAGTGATGACCATGACATCGTTATGGCATTAAGGAAGCCCAATGATATAAAACCTTATACCTTCTTGGAGGTGGGGATGGTCGGGAATTTCAGGGGGCAAAAATGCCAGATAATCGCACGGACCCGTTGGCGCCAAGATTATAAGGAGTATTGGGCGGAAGACGGCGAGCGAGGGTATTCCAATGAGGTTTGGTTGTACGATGAATGGCTCCTGATGTCGGAAAACCTGACTTACTTCTACATCGTTGAAGACCAAGAAGGGCTGCACGTAGTAGAGGAATTTACGCCGGATACCTTCTTAATCCCAAAACAGGAATGGGACCCGATTAGCTTCAAGGAAGGACACGGGAAAAATAGGGTAGAGGAAATCGGTTACGCTTCCGTGGTGGCGTTTGAAGGTGAGTCTAATTATCAAGTAAAAGCTAAGGACAAGATTTGGTTTGCTTCCTACAAGCGTAATAATAATTGGTGGGTAACAGAATGGCGTCTTGACGGTAGCACGGGGGAACCCAAGGAAATCGAGTTCTTTAAGGAGAGCCCCTTAGCATTCGAGGAGTTGCTGGAGTCGTTCTCCGAAACGGAAGCGGCACAAAAAATCTTAGGACGCAGGGAGAAGTGGAAATTTTTGAGGAATTCTTCCCTCTATGGCGCATTCGGGTGTTTCTTAATGCTTTTGTTTACGTGGTTGTCACCGCCTAAAACGGTTTACGAGCACTCCTTTGAGGTAGAAAAACTCGTGAATGCCGGGCAAGGGGTAATTACCTATGCGGATGATTTTAAAGTACCTTCCTCAAGTACATACAGGATGGAAATGGTTTCCGCCGTCAAACCCAATTTGGGTTATGATATCCTTGCCTATTGTATGTTCCGTGATGGACAAGGGGAAATGGTACGGCATATAGAAGGTGAAGCTACCCGTTTTCAAGCGTCCGGAAGGACAATGAAGAAGCAAACCTTTAAGGTTCCTGCAGGGGATTACCAAGTGGGAATGTTCGTGGAGTTAGGGTCCAATTACGGTACCTATTATAGTAACAACCAGTTTATCGAACAAAACGGACCTGCCGGTTCTATTGATATCGTCATTAAAAAAGGCATATTTTTGAAGTGGCCTTTTTGGGTAGGTATCATAATCCTTTTGATTTTGGCCTTGATTTTCCACATTACCAAGAAAAACCAAAAAAACTAAACCATGTCGCAACTCGGAAAAATTATCACTTTCGGTCTTTTATTTATGTTCGGCATAACCTTGTTTGGTTTTTCGCGTTCCGGAGTGGGCGCATCGACATTCAAGGATCATAAAACCATGGCGGAGCTGAAGAAGAACTGCCCTAATTATTACCAAAACGTAAACGGGGAGTGTTTACGCACCACTTTCCGTAGTATTTACTTTATCCGTGGCTTCTCGGGTGGAGGAAGTTCGGGAGGTAGCTCAGGCGGCGGCGGTAAATAGGATTTACCTTGAAGGGAATTCTAGCCAAGATTGAGTTTGGGTATTATGCCATTCTTCCTTATCTCGCCCTAGTAGCTGTAGGGATTTCAGGAGCGGATGGTTGGATGATTAATTGCCTGGTAATGCTGGGCTGGGTTACCCTCTTAGTATATCAAATTTTTTGCTTAGGAATTTTAAAGACCTCCGGGAATAGGAGCGCGGCGGTATTCATGCCTTTGATTCCTATACTTATACTTTTATGGAATCGGCTGGGTGCAGGAGGCACCGTATGGGAGTTTTTCTTGGATCAGATAATGGTGGAAATGGTGGCGATGTTCATCGCCATGAGTATCGTATTCATTACCGTAAAAGGACCGGGGAATAGGTATGCTTGGCAAGAGCTCGGGATTTTACCTTTCTTTTTTATTGCCCTCATATCTTTAGGCAGTATCGGTTTCGTTCAGGCTTGGTGGGAGATGAACCAAGGAAAGATGAATGAATTTTTCCTTGGCCCAATTCCTTTCCTTATATCAATGGTAATTGAGGTGGTTTCATTTTTCTTTGTGTTGAAAAGCATCGTAAAACGGGAATACGAAATCCCCGATATTTTCGAAGGTAAGTACGGTGCCGTAATTGTTTTGGGACAAATAGTATTATGGTGCGTTCTTGCCGTTTTCTTATTGGGTTGGGTTTGATGTAAGTTGGGTAACCAATTGATGTAAATAAAAAATCGCCTCGATGAATTCCATCGAAGCGATTTTGCTTTGTTTTGGTGCTCATGACTAGAGTCGAACTAGCACGTCCAATGAAGGACACAAGGCCCTCAACCTTGCGCGTCTACCAATTCCGCCACATGAGCAACTTGTAGCATTAACGGTACCCCTGTAAAAAGGGTTCCGCAAATGTATGGCATTTTTCCGAAAATCAAATGTTGTATAATTTTCTTTTCCTAGCCTCTTACAATATGTTCTTTCCTGTTGCGGATGTGTGTCGAAAGAAATGAATTATAAAAAAATATATTCGTTTTTTGCTGAAAATCCTCTTTTTGCTTTGGTTTCGGCGATTTTGGCACGGTGTTTATTATAATACAAATGAGAAAATCATTTATGTGTTAGAAGTTGAAGGGGAGCATGAAACATACAATAATAACAATAATAGCGTTTTTTGTTGCCTTGACGGCAAGCATGGATTTGATGGCACAAGATGAAATGGTTGCCATGATGGATGCCCCAAGGAAAGGAGCTTTCAATGAAGTCATTGAAACAACCGATGCGGAGGAAAAAAGCGCGTATTATTTTCGTCGGCACAAGCAATTGTCACCGTTTTTCTCCGGTTATGCCGTGGAGGTGGCACGTTCCCAAGGACCCTTACGCCGAAACCATACCGTATTTCGCCAATTCGGGCAGGTAAAAGTCCATAGGTTGGATGATGGCGGTTATTCATATGTAATTACAGGATTTCGCAATAAAAAGGCAGTGGAAAAATTCGTAGAGGATATCCTCTCGATTTGGATCCCTGACGCTCAAATTTACCGGTATAAAAAAGGCTCAAGGAAGGTCAACAAATAAACCGAATCAATTACGTCTTTTTTTGAACCATGAGTTTTTAGCACTATAAGATACCTCCTAAGAATTTAGAGTTTTTGAGTATTGGTGAATATCGAATGAGCGCGTTGGGTCGTACCTGGGGGTACGACCCTTTTTTGATCCCCGCCTGTCCTTAATCGAGTTCTCATCCCTTAGCCGTTAAGCCGACCTTGACCTACCTATTTATCCGTATATTTGAGCACGTTTTTTACACCAATCACCTAACATGACAGTAAAATTTTGCGGCGCCGCACAGGAAGTAACCGGAAGTTGCCACCTCGTAACTCTTTCCGATGGATATAAAATTCTTTTGGATTGTGGATTGTATCAAGGTAGGGACAAGGATATGAAGGACTTTAACTCTACTTGGCATTTCAAGCCGGAAGAGATTGACGTGCTTAGTCTTTCCCATGCTCATATTGACCATTCCGGTCGTA
>JAHDDF010000023.1 GCA_020629475.1 Saprospiraceae bacterium | reverse complement strand
AGGATCATGAAATGGAAAACAAGCCGGAATCATGGATGAAAATCATCAATCAAGATGATTTAAAACGTGTACTTAAAATTTATGATAAACACGTAGAAAGCAAAGGTGAAGTCCCCTACCATTGTGAGGTTCGTTATCGCCATAAAAATGGTTCTACTATTTGGGTATTTTGTAGAGGAAGAGTAATTGAATGGGCACCTGATGGTTCCCCCGTTAGGATGGTGGGTTGCCACGTTGACATCACCCCATTGAAAGAGGCCCAAATGTCAATCAAGCAAAATGCAGATGAATTATTACAAAAAAATAAGGACCTGGAACAATTCGCTTACGCTAGTTCCCATGATTTACAAGAACCACTAAGGAATATCCTGAATTTCTCGAGTTTACTTCGTAGGGATGCCGGACCTAAACTGAATGAAAAAGAAGGTCGCTACATGGATCTTATCGATAAAGCTGCCAACCGGATGAGTAAACTCATGATTGAGTTATTGGACTACTCAAGATTGGGACGGGATCGGGTATTGTCAAAAGTGAATCTTAACGAGGTACTTGAGGACGTAGTGGACGACCTTAACAGGGTAGTAAAAGCAAAAAACGCAAAAGTTACTTTCGGGAATCTTCCAACGGTGATTGGATACAAGGCGGAATTGAATTCATTGTTCCACAATCTTATCCACAATGCCCTAAAATTTTCCCATCCGGACAGGACGCCCCTAATTGAAATCAAGGGAAAAAGGAAAAAAGGGAAATGGGAGTTTACGGTTAAGGATAACGGGATTGGGATAAGAGAAGAGTATTTGGATAAAATTTTTGTTATTTTTAGAAAGCTTCATTCCGAGAAGGAGTATGAAGGAAGTGGTATCGGGCTTGCATTATGCAAAAAAATCGTTGCCATGCACAAGGGCGAAATTTCCGTTTCATCCGTTTGGGAAAAAGGTACTACTTTTACGGTAACCATCCCGAACAAGATAAACGAGTAAGCATGCTAGAAACTGTAGTGTTGATAGATGATGATGAGGGAACCAACTTTTATCATCAAATCGTGATTAGCGAAGCATCATTCGCTAAGAACATCTTGACTTTTGAGGAGGCAGATGAGGCTTTGGCTTATTTCAAGGGCAAGCAAGAGGATTTCCCGGAACTCGTTTTTCTGGATATCAATATGCCCGGAAAGGACGGATGGGACTTTTTGGACTCTTACAGAAGAATTGAGGTTTCCAAGTCTTCTTCACCGGTCATCATTATTTTATCCACTTCCCTGAATCCCGATGATAAAAAACGTTCCGAAACGTATCCGGAAGTAAGTGGTTTTAGAAGCAAGCCTTTAACCAAGGACTTCCTTTCCGACGTAAATAATACTTTCTTCAAGCGCGGCGCGTAGACTCTACAAGTATTAAGAGCTTGTTTAAAATTTAAACAAACTCTAAGAATATATTTCCGCTTTGGAGATCCCGTACTTCCGCATTTTGGAGTCTAGGGTTTTGGCATTCATTTGTAAAATTTCAGCGGCACCGCCTGTTCCGCTTACCTTACCCCCCGTATGTTTTAGAACTTTGATGATGTACTGCCGCGCCATTTCTTCAAAGCCCTGAAATTCCACGTTATCCGCACTTTTTGAGGCATAATCATCCAAAAAGAGATTTTTGGGCAGTTTTAGGATATTGTCATTGCAAATAATTACCCCCCGCTCGATGATATTCTCCAACTCACGGATATTTCCCGGAAAATTATATTTCACCAAACGCTCCATGGATGGTTTTGAAATCCCCTTGATTGTTTTCCCCATTTTCTCCGTGAATTTACCGAGAAAATGATCCGCCAATAAAGGGATATCCTCCTTTCTCTCGCGAAGCGGCATATTGTGTATCGGGAAAATATTTAAGCGAAAAAAGAGATCTTCCCTAAAATCCCCTCTCTTTACCTTCCTAAGTAAATCGCGGTTAGTGGCGGCGATAACCCGTACATCCACTTTTTTGGTTTGTGTGCTTCCAAGCGGATCAAACTCCCCTTCTTGAAGTACGCGAAGTAACTTTGGTTGGAGTTCCAAGGGTAGTTCGCCTATTTCATCCAAGAAGATGGTGCCACCGTCAGCTAACTCAAACCTGCCTACCTTTTTTTGAAAAGCACCGGTAAAAGCACCTTTTTCATGACCGAAAAGTTCGCTTTCGATTAAATTCTCCGGCAATGCCGCACAATTTACCTTGATGAGGGACTTCCCCGAACGCTCCGACAACTCATGCACCGCACGCGCGAGCAGTTCCTTGCCCGTACCTGATTCCCCGGTAATCAAAACGGTTGCGTCAGTGCCCGCTACATTTTTTACGTTTTGAAGAATACCCGCATACCGATCCGATTTACTAATGATATTACGGAAATTGTATTCCCGATCCACCTCGCTCCTTAGATAAACATTCTCCTTTTCGAGATCATCTTGAAGTTGCTTGATCTTGTCATATGCCACGGCTATTTTGGCACGTTGTTTCCTTTCCTCCGTTATATTCCTAATGATACAACAGATATAAGGAACACCTTGAAAATCAATGAAACTTGCGGAAACATGCACAGGAAAAGTCTCCCCTGACTTTCGTCGGAAACGAGACTCAAAACTTTTTAATTTCCCAAGGGCTAGCTGCTTGTAAACCCCGGGCCAATCAGTTTCCGAAACATCCGTTGCTACATCCCAGATGGATGCGGACAAACACTCTTCTTCGGAAAAACCCAACTCCTTGACTACAGCTTTATTAACGAAAGTATGTTTTCCGGCAGGAGTTAGCCAAGCCACCATATCCTCCAATTGTTCAAGAGCGAGTTTTGATTTAAACCCTTCTATAAATTGAAGCCTGTATTCGGTGGTTTCTTGGATGGTTCCG
The DNA here is from genome assembly GCA_020629475.1 of Saprospiraceae bacterium. Taxonomy (GTDB): domain Bacteria; phylum Bacteroidota; class Bacteroidia; order Chitinophagales; family Saprospiraceae; genus JAHDCE01. The sequence continues at coordinate 19,127 of JAHDDF010000023.1, read as the reverse complement.
TAAATCGTTTCGGTTGTATTATTTAATACTCCCGAAAAGCGAAGCCATAAAGCCTCCCCCGTATCCTTGCGAAACACACGGTATTCCGTATTAAAAGAGTTGTTCCGCTCTCCCAAGGACTCCAAGTTCAACCGAATATCCCTAAGGGAATCCTCCCCTATGAGTAATTCTAAAATATCGTTCCCTTTTTCTAAGGAATCCAAGCCCGCTATTGATGAAAGCAATTTTATATCGTTTTCCTCAAACGAAAATTCACCTGAATCGAGTTTATAAACCCAGGGAATCACTACCCGATCCGATGTAAGCGCGTTAAAAAGGTATTCGAATTTTTCCGACCCAACGGCTTCCGTTAGAACAACGAAGATTTTTAAGTCATCTCCCGTACCTAAGCCAACGGCATTTACTTTTACGGGAATAATTTTTCCGTCCTTCGTTAAGTGCGTTGTCAATAATTCGAAATTCCGTTCCTTGTCGATCCTTGAAACGATATCCCTCCAATTATTTAGGCTTAGGTTCGGATTCACGTCCCGGATGGTCATAAAGGAAACATCCTCGACCTTTACCCCACGCTGTTCCAAGAAAACCTTATTCGCGGAGAGGATTCTTCCGGAACGGGCAATAAGGACGGAAGCCAACCCGATGTGGTTCAAGCCTTCCGTTAACACCCCTCCGCCATCATTTCTGAAAAGCCCCATGCAATAATTGCTTTTTACCTTACCGGGATAACCCTGTAAAGATTCGTTTGTTGCGTTTTCCTGTTTTAAAGTTTCCAAATTAATATTTATTCATAAACTTCCCCTCAACGGGCGGGATGCAAGCCGGGATCACTCCCGGGCATGCATCCCTCTAAAAGACCCGCTGTCAATAAAAGTCAGTTAAAGACTAAAGACGTAGGGGAAAACCAAATGAATCGCCTTTGTATTCTTGGGACGGATATTATAGCCCGAAAGCAATCCCCAAATTCAAGGAGAAAACCCCGTTCTTAATATCCTTTGGCTCTTCGGCTTCCTCCAATTGGGCAAGCCCGACATTGTATCTTGCATCAACGGTAATCACTGAATTCCCGGCGGAAAAATCCAATCCACCACCAAAAACGGCACCATAATCCCAAGAACGGATTTGGTCCTCCTCGGTAAAGGTAGCGCCCGTTAATTCCTCGGTTACCTGATATTGCTCCCTAACTTTTAGGGAGGCATAAGGTCCCGCGAAAATGTTCGGCTTAAGGCTGCCGATTGGCAAACCTATCTTCGCCAAAACCGGAATATCCAAGTAATCCAACTCGATACTCTCGGAAACGGAACCGATATTATTCGTCGCGCCTTTTCTGGTGAAAACCAATTCAGGCTGCAAGGTGAAAATTCCGCTTTCGGTAGGTATTTGTAAAAACACACCGGCGGAATAACCCGTTTTATTATCCGTAGATTGAGCGTCCTCTCCCAAGAAGGAACTATTTACTAAAGCCCCTTTTACCCCAAACATGGTTCCTTGTGCCGTTAGACCAAAGGAAAAGGATAAAAACAGGATGGACAAAATGAAAAGATTCTTCTGATGTAACATGAAGTAGCGTTTTGTTTATAAATGAGAAATCCTGAAATAACCGAATCGGGGAGCCCCCGTTTTTCACACGTTCTACTCAGGTGGGTGCGCCCCCGATTCCGGTCATAGTAATCAAAACAATCAGGATGAAAATTCAATTCAGGTTTTAGCCCGCTTGGTAAGAGCGGGGCGACATACTTTTACACCGCCCCGCCTAAAACTCAAGATGAGCTAACTATGAGAAAACTAGAAAACTGTCATTGGTGATTTTAGGTAAGGGATACTCTCCTCTAATTCCTCTACGGAGCTAAAAGGCTTGGCGAACATGCCGCAACTCTGTTGCGGCAAGACCACTAGAGTATCCTTCCCTGAACTTTCGAATACGCCTCTGAGACTTGTCTCGTGGTTTCTCACGAAATCAATTCTAGGATATCCAATCATTATTCTTAGATGCTGTGCTTTGAGATCCAGTTCTTGCGGCGAGAACCACTGCGCCTTCATAACGATCCGGATACGTGCATTCTTCCACTTTGCGATATAGGCAAGGTGATCCATTACCGTAGGATTAGGGTAAGCCCCGTCCAACAAGTACAAAATGGTGTCAATCTCGCCTATACCACCATTCGGGACGAATACGGGTACTATTCTTTCACTCTGCCGAGTTCTTACGTCTGATATAAATTGTTCATGATCCTGGCTTGCCAGCATTTTTATACCATACAATTGCTCCTCGACGGAACCTTTGTTTTCAAAAATGGAGTCCCCTGCTCCAGAAGAATACTTACCTCCAAGAAAGGAGTTGGTTTTGTTAAATCCGGTCATGCCTATTTCATTTATCAGCCAAGTAAAATTTTCAGGTGTAGTCTGTTCAAAGTTTCTCGGACATGTATGTTTGATGATATAGACGAAAAAATCATGAAAAAGATTTTAAAATCTAAAAAAACAAATACAACTCATTAATAATCAATACTTAAAAAATTTTCATTACAAACCAATCCAAGTTTATTTATTCTTAAATAAAAGAAATTCATTAAAAAAAAGATAAAAACCCAGGCTTAAACAAAAAGCGCGGCCAGCGCGTCAGCATCAATACAAATAACAAATTAAGTCACCTTATTATGGAATTAAAAACACTTCTCACAACAGCAAACCCAAGCAACAAGCCCAAAGCCACCATCTACCTCCCCGCCCCGGAACCCGGATTTGAATTCGAGGAAAGAATTCGAATCCTAGCCAAGAACGGCCTGTCGGAACTCCGGGGGAAACTCGAGGAAGTGGGTCACGCCGAAAACACAAGCGAACCCCTTTTAAAAAACCTAGAAGCTTTTCTCAACAGATCGGACTTCCAAGTCAAACCACCTTTCGGCAACGTAATATTCGCAGATGAATCAAGCGTAAAATCATATCCGCTAGAAAAACCCACCAACTACCACATATTCATAGACAAAAACTATTACGTCAGACACGCCCTGTTCGGAAAGAAGGAGGAAAAAAGATTTTACACCTTAAAACTTAGCGAGGGCAAATACGAACTTTTTACAGGCACAAGGAACTCTATCCGAAAAATCCTCAAAGAAAACGACATGCCGACATCCATCAAGGATCTCCAAAAGGACGGTAAACAAAAAAACATACAACTCAACCCCGGCGGGACGAACTCAAGTGGCTTCCACGGACATGGCGCAGGAAAAGACAAGCACGAGGCCCTACAAGAAAAATACCTCAGGGAAATATCAAGATGGGTCCACGCGGAAATCCCATCCGGCGCTCCGCTAGTTGTAGCCACAGTTGACGAACTCTTTTACGCCTTCAAAGCGGAGCATTTCAATAACGACACTGACACCGGCTTCCTACTACCCGGAAACCACGACACAACAGCCCCGGACATTCTTCATGCGAAATCCTGGGACATACTCAATCGACACTTTAAAAAAGAATACCGTGAAAAACTTTACGAATTCACCTTCTCGAACCTGCTAGACAAAACGTCAAGCGACATTTTCGAAATTATAAACTTTGCCCACGAAGGAAGAATCGACACCTTATTCATAAACAAGGACGCCCTACCCATCTACGGCACACACTCCCCCGAGGAAAGAAACACCCAATGGAACCCCTCCCAAACAAGCAACAACTCATGCCTATTAAACCTAGCGGCAAAATACGTCCTTCTTAACGGAGGAACGGTTTACGACACCCCCGCCAAAGACATGCCCAACCAACCTAAAACCACGGTCGCCCTACTTCGATATTAAAAGAAATTTCTTAAATAAAAGAATAATCTAAACACAAAAAAACTTTTTATTTAATTACAACATATTGACTATCAATTATTTAAAAAATAATTAAAAACAAGGAACAAAAATTGACGTTATACAACCAAACGCTTAAAAAATTATGACAAAAAATCATTCAAAAGGAATAGACCCATTAAATAGAATACTAGCGAATCTTCAAATCAGATACCAGAAACTAAGAGGATTCCATTGGAAAGTTTCAGGAAGCGACTTTTTTGAATTTCATGAGAAGTTCGAAGAGTTTTACACTTCGACCGCAAAGCAAATCGACCTCCTTGCGGAGCGCGTACTTACGGTAGGAAGAGTACCGCTAAGTACATTCCGGGAATTCCTCATGTTCGCCGTTATAGAAGAAAATGACATCAATCTTGAATCACAGGAGATGTTTGAAGTTCTAGTGGACGACAATGACACTATCATACACCAATTAAAAAAGACCATCCCCTTAATGCGGGAAAATTCCGATTTCGGGAGCGCTCGATTACTGGAGGATATTTTACTCTCCTTGGAAAAGCAATCCTGGATGATGAACGCATGGTTAGCTAAAAGTCAAGAACGCGTGTTGGTGGGAAGAGGAGCTTAAACCTGAAAAATCAGGCTAATTCCTTTCTGTCACATCCGGGAGTCAGAGGACTCCCGGAAATTTTCAAAAATTAATACCTATTCATGCAAGACTTTTTTGAAGCAAACATCATCTCTCTCAAGGATTTCCTAGACAACGTTATACAGGCACTCCCCGGCATCGCCTTAGCCGCGGCAATCCTCATAGCATGTATATTAACGGTACGCTTTCTTCGCCCATTATTGAGAGAAAAATTAGGGAAAATTTTCTCGAACGAAACTTTAGGAAGTTTTAGCGCATCCTTTATTTCCGCTCTCATTATTCTCGCAGGATTAGCGGGTTGCTTGTCCGCACTGGATTTGGACGGGGTTCTAAAAACCGCACTTGCCGGAGCAGGAATAGCCGGACTTGCCATAGGCCTTGCCCTGCAGGCGCCTTTGACTAACTTATTCTCGGGAATTTCCATTTCATTGCGGAAGTATATTTCCGTAGGAGACTTAATACACTTTAGGGGTGAACTGGGTAATATCCAAAATATCGATGTATCCACCACTACCATAAAGAAACTCGACGGCGGCATCCTTGTCGTTCCCAACAAAATCCTAGCGGAGGAAATTTTCGAGAACCTCAGCAAAGCCACTTTCCGAAGGGTCAAGATTGAATGCGGAATCGATTATGACGCAAATCTGCACTTGGTGAAAGAATCAATTCTTGACCGATTAATCCATGATTTCAAGGACTGGCTCAAACCGGAGGAAATCAACTTTCATTACCACGCCTTCGGGCCTAGTTCAATTGATTTTACGGTTTTCTTGTTGGTTCCCCAACCCCCTAAATCGAATACACCCGGTGTTCTCGAGGTAAAAAGCAGAGCCATCATATCCATCAAGAAATGCTTGGACGACATTAATGTAGGCATCCCTTACCCCATCCGTACGATAATCATGGATCCACCGGTAAAAACGGACAAACCTTCGGAGAAAAAGCCTCCCGCTACCCAAGGAAAAGCCGTTTCACCGGGTAAGCCAAGAAGTATAAAAATACCAAAACCCGCCCCCGTATTAAACAACAACACCAAAGCAAGCTAGTTACTCCACATCAAAACACGGACTTCTTACACCACAATTTACGAACCTTCTTAAAAACAAGAAGACATGGAAAATGCAAGAATGTTAAACGAATGGCAAAACCTAAGCGGAACCCTTATGGCTTTTGCCATGAGCCTAACGAAAAATGCCAACGACGCAAAAGACTTATACCAAGAAACGGCTTATAGCGCATTTAAGAACTCCCGCAAACTAGACGAAGACTCTAACATCGGAGGATGGCTTACCACCATCATGAAAAACAAGTTCATCAACAAATACCGCCGTAAAAAAAGAACCCCGGTTTTTTACGATGAAACCCCGAATAATTACTTGATCAATTCAGGGGAAGAAACCATAGAAAACATGGGACAATCCAATCTAATCATGGAGGAATTAAAATCCAGGATTGCGGAACTGCCCGATGAACTTAGAATACCTTTCATTATGCACTTCCAAGGCTATAAATACAGGGAGATCGCGGATGAATTCAACGTTCCTTTAGGGACCATGAAAAGCCGCATTTTCCATGCACGTAAAAAACTACGCGAAACCGTAACTCAAGTTTAGTACCCCGCCTAAAAACATCATTGTCCAAATTATCGCTCCCTCCGTAAAAGGAGGGACGCGATGGGACAACAACCCTCATGCTTACCGCCCGGTAGCACTCTTAAAACCTTTTTAATTAGGTAACACCTTTACACATTAGGATAAAATATCCTACCACACATCTATTTTTTAAACACCCTCATTTCTTTTTACAAGAAGAGGCACAAAACTCAATTCACCATGAAAAGAGCAAAATTGCTATTGCCACTATTCATCCTTGGAACCTTATTCCTTTTTTCATGTGCGGAAGAAACCGATGACGATAACCGCACGACCATCCAAATGGAAATCACGGACGCACCTGTGGACAACGCCAACGTATCCGCCGTATTCGTAACCGTTACGGACATCAAAATTGACGGGGAATCCTTCGCGGGATTTTCAGGTAAGCAAACCATTGATATTTACGCCCTACAAAACGGTAGAACGGAAGCATTAGGAATGTCTGAAACCGAAGCAAAAGCTTATTCCAATATTGAACTAATCTTGGACACGGAAACCGATGCTTCAGGGAATGCTCCCGGTTGTTATGTACTTACGGCAGAGGGAATGAAGGACAACCTTTACACCGGAATATCCGGGACAAAAACCATCCGTATCAACAAACCTTTCAATGCGGAGAGTCAATCATCTAATCGTTTCGTTATCGACTTCGACCTCAGAAAAACCATCCAATCAAACGGTAATTCAGATTACGAGTTTGCCTCGGATGCTACCATGAACGCATCCTTGAGGCTGATCAAAAGAAACCAAGCCGGTTCCATTAGCGGCTCCATTAACGGTAACATTATGTCATCCGGCAAAGTCGTCGTTTATGCCTACAACAAAGGTTCTTACAACGCAAACACACAAGCCACCTCCGCCACTGACTTTTCAGGTGCCGTGACATCCTGCAATGTTGATGCGGCAGGAAACTACACCCTTTCCTTCATGGAGGAAGGAGAGTACGAGATTGTTTGCGCATCATATAACGACGATGACAACGATGGCTCCATGGAACTGCAAGGAACCCTTTCCGTAGACTTACTTCTAGGGCTTGACAGTAGCCTAGCCACCGTATCCGCGGAATCCAATACAACCCTCAATATTTCCATTGAAGGACTTCTTCCGCTATAAGAATCATTGAACACCCTGTTTATCCTTTTTGGATATTCAAAACACCCTCCTCAAGAACACTTGAGCGAGGGTGTTTTAACATCGACAAACACACTCCCAGCAAAAACACAAAACACTGAAAATCAAACATATAAATCAATTTTAACACTTGTTAAAATCACAAATTAACACATTTAATACATTCCGGAAGGCACATTATCATTTCCTTAGTGGAAAGCGATTGAAAAATTTCCGAACTTCAAGGAACACTTGCAACAAGCCGGTTTGTAGCAGATTTACCTTAACCGTTTAAATGACATACCAATGAAAAAGTACGGCTTAATACTTCCCGCACTATTCCTTGGCATCCTTTTCCTAGTCCCGGGAATTACTTGGGCACAAGACGACGTATACGTTGATGCGGAGTCATGGGAATTCGAGGATTTCGAGGACGACTATTACGATGATGACGAGTACATTGACGAGGAATTCGATGACGATGATTATTACTACGTCGAACGTGTAAGACGTTATAGAAGAACCTTTGTTACTGTTCGTTATTACCCCAGCGTGTATGTCTACAGTGATTTTTGGTACAACGACGTAATCTTTATGAACCCTTACCGGGTAGCTTTTTACAACCCTTGGACATGGAGACGCTGGAACCGATGGAATCGTTGGAGATATTACAATCCATGGTGGGGACCTAACTACTACGGTCAACCGGCTTGGGCTTGGGGTTACAATGGAAATCCCTATTGTCCCGGAAATGGCTACTATTGGAGAGAAGGAAACGCGGATCCCGGCATAAGAGGTGATTTCGGGGGACGTGGTGCCTCTGATTTCGCGGCAATCGGAAACAATGGCGGCGGAAGAAACTTCGCGGCAAATAATACCACCACCCGGCCAACAAAAGGCAACACCACCATTCATCTGGGACAAGCCGTAAATAACGGCGGCGGAAGAGCTGCGGCGCCGAGCAAAGGCAAAAACACCTTAACGCTGGCTGAAGGGGCTGCTCCATCCGGTGGTAGGGAAGCAAATGCACCTACGAAAGGGAATAACACCTTCCATATCGGCAATACAGGAAATTCTTCCACTCAATCGAGCGGAAAATCTTCACGCCCGACCAAAGGAACGTCCACCCTTCAAGAGTCCCCAAAAACGGGTTCGAACCAAGGGAAAACGTATTCCTCATCAAAGGGAAATACCAATTCCCAAATAAGGACGGATCGTTCCTCGACAAAACCGGGCTCGGGCTACAGTTCTTCCTCTAAACCAAGGACATCTACTAAACCTAATACTTCTTCTAAACCGAGGAACTATAGCAGTAGTAAGAATTCTAAATCAAAGACTTCACGTCCTAAGTTTTCTCCGGGAAGCTCCCAAAAGGCGAGCAGTTACGGCAAGTCTCGTTCTTCCGGAAGCTCCAAGAGCAAAAGTTACGGAAACAGTAGTAGCAAGAGTAGCTTCGGTTCCTCAGGAAGAAGTAGCTCAAGAAGCAGCATGAGCAGGTCAGGATCGTCTAGCAGGTCTAGCAGAGGAGGATCATCCTCGAGGTCTCGCTCCCCGAGATAAACCAGCCATTTGGCTAACCTAAAAAACAACAAACGGGCTGTCGGAATATCCGACAGCCCGTTTTTATTTTAATGCTATTCGTACTCTAGTAAGCTTTCGCGAACAACACCCTCTGCTTGGAAGGCTTGCCCGTTAGGATACAAGTTCCTTCCTCCGGCTCCTGCCCCAATGGAATGCAGCGAATAGTAGCCTTTGTAAGTTCCTTGATTTTCAATTCCGTTTCGGTTGTACCGTCCCAATGTGCGGAAATAAAACCGCCCTTGTTTTCCAATACCTCCTTGAACTCATCGAAGGAATCAACGGAAGTGGTCAATTCAGCACGGCGCGCTTTTGCCTTAGCAAGCATATTATCTTGGATTTCCTCCAATAAACCGGTAATCATGTCCGCTAAGCCATCCAAGGAAGGATTGGATTTTTCCATCGTATCCCTACGCACCATTTCAATGGTACCATTTTCCAAATCACGCTTTCCTACGCCTATCCGGATAGGAATACCTCTTAGCTCAATCTCGTTGAACTTGAAGCCCGGGCGCTTTTTCTTGTCATCGTCATATTGAACTCGAATGCCTTTGGCTTTCAATTCATCCATGATTTTTCCAACGGCTTCATTCACCACCTCATTTGGTTTTGGAATGGGTACAATGGCTACTTGAACCGGTGCTATTCTTGGAGGTAATATTAATCCGTCATCATCAGAGTGGGTCATAATCAAACCACCCATTAATCGTGTGGAGACACCCCAAGAGGTTGCCCATACGTATTCCTCTTTCTGGTTGCTGTTCAAGAACTTCACGTCGAATGCCTTCGCGAAATTTTGCCCAAGGAAGTGTGAGGTACCGGACTGGAGTGCTTTTCCGTCCTGCATCAATGCCTCGATGGTAAAGGTTTCATCCGCACCGGCAAAACGTTCGTTGGCGGTTTTGATTCCCTTTACGACCGGCATCGCCATCCAATTCTCGGCGAAGTCCGCGTAAACGTCAAGCATTTGGCGTGCTTCCGCCATTGCCTCGTCCTTGGAAGCATGGGCGGTATGCCCTTCTTGCCAAAGGAATTCCGTGGTACGGAGGAACGCACGTGTACGCATCTCCCAACGCATCACGTTTGCCCATTGGTTAATCAACAAAGGCAAATCACGATAAGAGGAAATCCAATTCTTATACGTATGCCAAATAATGGTTTCCGAAGTAGGACGAACGATTAGCTCTTCCGTCAATTTCGCGGAAGGATCAACCACTACCCCATCACCATCAGGGTTATTCATCAAACGGTGGTGGGTAACCACGGCACATTCCTTCGCGAAGCCTTCAACGTGCTCTGCTTCCTTACTCAAGAAACTCTTGGGGATAAGCAAAGGGAAGTAGGCGTTAACGTGTCCGGTATCCTTGAACATCTTGTCCAATTGATCCCGCATATTTTCCCAAATCGCGAATCCGTAGGGCTTGATAATCATACAGCCTTTTACGGGTGAATTCTCAGCCAAATTCGCGTGTTTGACGATGTCATTGTACCATGCGGAATAATCCGCTTCCCTTTCGGTGATAATCTCCTTTGCCATGGATTTAGATAATCTTGTCGATTTCGTTGAAGAATAAGTTTCAAACTTTTAGCCATTCAAAAAATGAAACTCGTAAATGTCTTGAAACGAACAACTTACAAAACCTTAACTCGGTTCCTTAACAAATGTTAAATAAATAGCCTTTTCGTTTTAACAGCTTTAAGACAGTCAACCACAGGCTTTAATCCGGTGTTAACACAAAAAGACGCCCAAAAGTAATAATTTGTGGATGACTTTATGGTTAGGCTTTACGTCTAACATTTACAAAAACGCTTGTAAGATGTATATTTTAAATCGCGCCTTTACTTTGGTTTTCGCCTTTACCATTGGTTTGGTAAGTTGGGCAACCGCGCAAGACGACCTTTATTTCGACCCCTCCACCGATGAAGACTTTTCCTATTTGGAAGAGGACACTGACGAATACGTTGACTCCGATGAGTACGTGGATGAATACTTCGACGGTGATGATTATTACTACGATGAGGATTTCTCCTACAGCCAACGCATCCGCAGATTCCGTAGGGGGTACAGTATGAGTTACGGAGGATATGATCCTTTCTTCAATCCTTCCTTCTACGACCCTTTCTGGGGCCCGGGAACAAGTGTACACATTGTATTCGGAGCTAACGCAGGCTTCAATAGCCCTTGGAATAACCCGTGGAACAATCCGTGGAACAATCCTTACAATAGCTGGAACAACCCTTGGAATAATCCATGGAACAACCCTTGGTACTGTCCTCCGGGCTACTATGGATACAATCCTTACGGATGGAACAATCCATGGAACAACCCGTGGGGTAATGCATTCGCTTATGACCCCTACGGCCTAAATGGTTATACTTCCAATGATTTCGGTACGGTTTACCGCCCTGAAAACTTTGGCCCAAGAGGTTCCGTTGGAGGTAAAACCGATGCAAACGGTAACGGAAGAGCAAACGCGACCCACATCGGAAGAGGTGATTACTTCGAAGTCGACGGAAAAGGTTCTTCCTTGAACGAGGATAACGGTAGAGGTAAAACCTTCACCAATGACGGCGCTACCAAAGGAAGTACCCGTGGTTCGGAATCCTTGGATTTGGAACAAGCTCCTACACGTTCCGGTAAGGGAGAGGTAGGAACCGAGCTCGAATCCAGAAGCTCCAAGCCAACCGTTAGGGAAACACGCCGTAGCAAATTCCGCGAACAAATGTCCCGCATCAGAGGAACCAGGAATAATGACTCTGATTCCCGCAGTGGGCGTAGCTACGAAAGCCGCTCCAACAACAAGAGCAGCAGAAGTGACAGAAGTTACAACAGCGGTAGCAGCAGAAGTAATGATTCCTTCCGCTCTTCCCGTTCCTCCTCAGGCGGCAGCAGTCGCTCTTCCTCTTCCGGAAGTAGCAAAAGCAGTGGTTCCTCCAGAAGCCCAAGATAATTTTTAGAATCGCCTTATCGGCGATAAGAAAAGGCGGATATTTGTGAGTACCGACAACTCCTTGTCCGCCTTTTCTATACCCCTAAATGAACTATCCGAAACGTTTATTAGCCAAAATCCAATCAAGAATGAAAAAGATAACGATCATGCTGGCGGCACTTTTCCTAAGCCTCGGGCTTAGTGCCCAATTCGCCGCCGATGCCCTCAGGTACTCTTACCAACAAACCGGCGGTTCCGCTCGCTTTATCGGTACGGGTGGCTCCATGGGCGCACTCGGAGGGGATTATTCCTCCACGGTTTCAAACCCGGCAGGACTAGCCACATTCAGAAGATCCGAGTTAAGCCTAACGCCTTCCTATTATTACGGAGGAACTACATCCACTTTTGCAGGAAATGAAAGTGAACGTAACATCGGTTTAATGACCTTCAACCAAGGTGCATTAATTATCGCGCGTAAAAAACCGGGTAATTGGAAATCCACGAACTTCTCCATAGGGTACAACCGTTTGGCGGATTATAACCAGGACTTTATTTATTCCGGAAATACAGTGGGTTCCCTTGGGGATTATTTCGTAACCCAAGCACAAGGGCTTTTTCCGGATCAGTTGAGTTCCTATGAATCCGGGCTAGCATATGATGCGGGCGTTATTTACAATCCTCCGGGACAAGATGCCGATTTCTATGAAAACGATGTCCAAGCCGGACAAAGCATTGATAAAAGCGAACGTTATCTTTCAAGAGGAAACCTAGGGGAAATGGGTATTTCCTTAGCGGGTAATTATAACCATAAACTATACTTGGGTGTAACCTTAGGCATCACCTTCGTGAATTACGACTTGACCAAGACTTACACGGAAACGGACCCCGATGATAATATCGTTTTCCTGAACGACATGACTTTCCGTCAATTCGTAAATACGGACGGAACGGGTGTCAACTTAAAAGTGGGTGCGATTTACCGCGTAAACCAAGCCTTAAGAATCGGGGGTGCTATTCATACCCCTACCGGATTCAGCTTAACGGATCGCTTCCGGAACGAGATTGATTTTAGTTATCAAGCGGATCCGAACAATCCATTATCCACGGTGGAAACCCAAGAGCAATCCCCTGAAGGTGTATTCGAATACAACCTTCGTACTCCTTGGAGATTCGTGGGTAACGTTGGGTATATCATCAAGAAAAACGGATTCATTACCGCGGAAGTAGAATATTTGAATTACGGTTCCGCCCGCTATAATTTCGATTCCGATTTCGCTACCGCCGAAGACCTTGCCATTGAAGCAGCGAGAAACACCGATATCTCCAATTTCTACAAGGACGCGATTAATGTCAATGTAGGAGGAGAAATCGTTCTAGCAGAAGACTTTAGGCTAAGAGCCGGATACCGGATTTTCGGTTCCCCGTATGAAGGAGACGCTGAATTCATCAACGCTTCACAAATCAGCGCCGGTTTTGGTTACCGTAAGGATAACTTCTACTTGGATTTCGCTTATGCCAAGCGTTTGGGTGATGAATTTTATTCCCCTTACCAATCCGACTTAAACCCCCAGCAGGTAAGTAATAGCCTAGACAATGATATTGCGGCACTAACTTTCGGTTGGAAATTCGGGAGATAATCCCTACATAAAACCATTAAAGGGGTGCTGCCAAAACTTGATTGTTTTGGCAGCATCTTTGATCTTAGGAAACCGATGCTACTCCTTTTTGGACAAGCCCCCCGGTATCTTATTCATTCCCAAACCTTTGTACGCCTGTGGAATATTTACCGGAAGGGATGCGTTTCCTTCAGGAAAGTATTCTAGTATTTCACCAACATCCGTCTTTATGAAATCACAGGTTTTGATGCTTTTCGTGGCAATGCTTGCCCTGTTTTCCGTTCCCTGCTTCGGGCAAGGAGGTGATTCCCCGTATCCTGACGTGGACGAAAACAAACTCATTGAAACCAAATGGCGCTACACCTACGCCCTTCATACGGAATCCAATACCATTATCCACAAGGCGGACGAGAATTACGATTTCTACATCCATTTCAAATACGATTACTCTTACGAGCAATACCTCAACAGTCGTATGACGCGCGGAAATTGGAGTTTGAACGGGTCTGAATTGTTCTACAACTTCAAGCACATCAAAAAATTCTTTATCGCGGAAGCTTCCGGAAAAAGTTTGGTGCTTGAGTTTACCCAGCCCAATTCAAAAGGTTCTTATCAATATCATTATGTTAGGGTAAATAGCTCTGATGCACCTTTCGTAAAACCCGCGAATGAATTACCCGATATCGATGTGGAAGCGGAAGATCCCAATGCCGTCGTAGCAAAAAAGGCCAGGAGACGCAAAAAGAAAAACAGACGTAAACGATACGAGGAACCCAAGGAACAACCCGTTTATATCAGCATCGAGTTAGTAGGTGGTGGATTTTATGGCGGGATTGATCCTGTCCTGAGGGATTACATCCAAATTAAATCCTCGGGAAGACTTATCAAGGAATTCCAAAGTACGGAAAGGGGATTAGTTGTTACCAAAAAAGATATTCCGAGGGAAGAATTGGAAGCATTCGCGGAATACTGCATTGCCAAAAACTTCTTTGACATGGAGCGCATCTACGATTGCGAGGACGCTTTTTGCCAAGATAGAAAAAGGAAAAAACCAACTCCTATTCCATTACGTCTGATGATTGCCTACGGAACAAAAAAGAAGGTGGTAACCATTACCATGTACGGCAGGGACGATGCCAATGTCAACTATGTCCCTTACCCCAAGGAACTCGGGGATATCATTACGTCTATCCAAAAGATGGCGGATAAATTATAGGGATATTTTTAATCGTAAAAAAAGGAGTTGAAGCGTATTCAACTCCTTTTTTTATTTCAATAATGAACGCCACCAAGAAAAAGTTAATGGTCAATTTTCGCGAAAGTGTCGAATTTCCTCTTCTCAGCCCGGATTCACACCGGTTTTACACCTTGTAACAGCATTTTCCCATTGCTAAAACATATTTTGAATCTGAAAATCTATTGGAATTAAAAATCCGATTATGAAAAAGAAGGCGATAAAGTATTTTCTAATTGCAACTCTGCTTACAAGTTCCGTCTTGGTTTTTGCCAATTTAACGGAAAGCGGTACACAAGAAAATACAACGGAATATAAAGTGGGTGAAGCTCCCTTCGACAAGATGATGGAAGTACTCACGCACAAACGTTGCGTGAATTGCCACCCTTCCGGAAATGTCCCACGCCAAGGGGAGGATAGCCACCTTCACAATTTTGATGTTGTGCGTGGCGAGGACGGTCACGGCTTAGCCGGTTACACTTGTAACACTTGCCATACCGACGAAAACAACGATTACTCCGGCGTACCCGGTGCACCGCATTGGGCACTGGCTCCTGAAATTATGGCTTGGGAAGGAAAAACCAGGGTAGAGATCGCTCAACAAATGATGGATCCCAAGCGAAACGGCGGAAGGAGTGCCCATGATATCATGGAGCACCTTACGGAACACGAATTGGTTCTTTGGGCGTGGGAACCCGGCGTAGATGCCGAAGGAAATCCTAGGGAAAAACCACCTGTTCCCAAGGACGAATATATCCAAGCGGTTAAGGAATGGATTGAGGCAGGAGCCGTAATTCCCGAGGAATAATTTTAAGAAAGGAAAAGATCAAAACGA
The DNA here is from genome assembly GCA_020629475.1 of Saprospiraceae bacterium. Classification (GTDB taxonomy): domain Bacteria; phylum Bacteroidota; class Bacteroidia; order Chitinophagales; family Saprospiraceae; genus JAHDCE01. The sequence continues at coordinate 3,732 of JAHDDF010000023.1, read as the reverse complement.
TGAAAATCTCATTCACTATAAACGGGGAAGCAAAATCGGTTGAAGTAAGTGACGGCAACTCTCCCCTACTTTGGGCAATCCGTGACGGATTGGATTTAAAAGGCACCAAGTTCGGTTGCGGAAAAGCGGCATGCGGTGCTTGCACCATCCATGTTGACGGTAACGCGGTTCGTTCCTGTTCCTTTCCCGCAAAACTTGCAGAAGGCAAGGAAATCACGACCATTGAAGGCTTATCCAAGGACGGAAAAACACATCCTGTACAACAAGCTTGGATAGATGAAGTGGTTCCCCAGTGCGGCTATTGCCAACCGGGTTTCATTATGGCTACCGCGGCAATGTTGGATAAAATACCCAACCCTACCGATGAGGACATTGACAAGAATATTATCAATGTTTGCCGGTGCGGCACCTACTACCGGATGCGCAAAGCCATCCATCGTGCCGCTAAAATGAACGGCAATACCGACGTCCAATAATTAAGAACATTCCCACCTCAGTATATCATGGCAAAGAAAGATAAACCAAAGAGCAAATCAAGAAGAAAATTCCTCATTAGAGGAGGATTGGGAACCTTGGGTGTTCTAGCGCTAGGAACTTACGTTTTCCGTAATCCCATGCGAAGAATGACCTTGGAAATGATTGAAACCATGGTTCCTCCCTATTCCGGAACGGGAACGGAGGCAAATCTTTGGTTCGAAATCACGACGGATAACAACCTCATCCTCCACCAACCCAAGGTGGAAATGGGACAAGGAACATTTACCGGGCTTGCCCAAATCGTTTCCGATGAATTGGACATGAACATTTCCCAAATCACGGTTACCGCCGCGGAAACCGCTACGGGAATCGTGGACGGAATGAGTACGGGAGGAAGCCTTTCCGTTGCCCAACTTTGGACACCATTGCGCGAAATGGCGGCAACCATGCGGGAGTTCATTAAAATTGAAGGGGCGAAGAAAATGGGTGTTGATGCCTCGTCCCTTTCAACAGCGGACGGTATCCTTTCAGGTGGTGGTAAAACCATGAGTTATGCGGAAGCCATTGCGGACCTAAAGGAATTCAACCTTCCTAAAACACCGGAATTACGTCCCGTCAAGAATTATAAAAACGTAGGAAAACCCATTCCTAGAATTGACCTAACGCCAAAGGTTATGGGTGATCCCATTTTCGGGATGGATGTAGAAATGCCGGATATGCTACACGCAACGGTTATCCGTCCGGAACATGTAGGTGCGTCCTTGAAGAGCGCGGATACCTCCAATGCGGAGAAGATGCCGGGTGTTGTCAAAATCATGAAAAAAGACGGCTGGGTAGGTATTATTGCCAATAGCTTTGCGGAAGCCTTAGCGGCAAAAAACAAGGTAACCGTAGAGTGGGACATCCCTAAGAAATGGTCGGATGAAGATTTGAAGGAATACCTCAAGATAGGGCAAGGCAACAAGCAAATTACCCAGAAAAAAGGTAGCGCTTTAGATGAGGAAGGGGAAGGCGTTATCAATATGGAATTTAGGAGCCCTATTGGCGCCCACGCCCAAATAGAACCCAATGGAGCGGTAGCTTATGTCAAGGACGGAAAAGCGACCATTAAGCTCTCTACCCAGGTTATCGGTGTTACGCAAAAGCAAGTAGCGGAAGCCTTGGGCATGGATAATGAGGACGTAAACGTTATCGGAACCTACCTTGGCGGCGGTTTCGGTAGAAGGCTAAATACGGCACACGCCGTAAAGGCGGCACAGATGTCTATTGAGGTAGGAAAACCGGTGAAGTATTTCTTTACGAGAAAAGAGGAATTCCAAAACGATCTTTTCCGTCCGCCTACGCATCATATTATGCGCGGTAAGATGAACGGGGATAAATTGGAGGCGCTGGAACATCATTACGCTAGCGGCGACGTTGCCATGAATTCCGTGATTTTCCCGGCGGCAATGGGTACCATACTTGGTTCTGATGTGGGAGCTTCCAGAGGTGGCTCCATCATGTACGGGAAAATCGCGAACAGGCGTTCCGTGCAATGGCATCGTACATTACCATTCGCTACCAGTTGGTGGCGTAGCTTGGGGCTTCTCGCCAATACTTTTGCCATTGAATCCTTTATTGATGAAATGGCAATAAACGCCGGAAAGAATCCTGTTGATTTCCGTTTGTCCATGCTTGGAGAAGAAGAGAATCAAAAGAGGATAAGAAAGGTCATCGAGGAGGCGGCAGCCAAGGGAAATTATACGGATAAAGCCACCGGCAACCGCGCCATGGGTTTTGCGGCATCCATTGATGCCAATGCGCCTTGCGCCCATGTGGTAGAGGTGTCCGTGGACGGGAATAAAGTGCGGGTAGAAAAAGTAACCTGCGTATTGGATTCCGGGCTTATCGTGAATCCGGACCAAGTACGGGCGCAGTGCGAAGGTTCCATCATTATGGGGATTTCCGCCGCATTACATGAGGAAATGTACTTGAAGGACGGACGCTTGTTCCCCATCAATTACGGGTCTTATGATATGGCACTCATGAAGCATTCTCCCAAGGAGATTGACGTCCACTTGGTTCAGGGTGCGGAAAATCCGCTTCCTGTGGGTGAGCCGCCTTTAGGGCCTATCGCTGCGGCTATCGGTAATGCCTTGAAAAGAATTACGGGTAAGCGATTGACGGAATTGCCGATGAAAGTGTAGATTAGCAATATGCGCATCACCCTTCTTGAACCTTTTTATTCCGGTAGCCATAAGCAATGGGCGGATGGTTTTGCCAAGCATAGCAGCCACGAGGTTCAAATCCTTTCCTTGAAGGGGAAATACTGGAAATGGAGAATGCACGGCGGAGCGGCAGCTTTGGCGGAGCAGTTTATGGGTATGGATGAGGTGCCTGATCTCATTCTGGCTACGGATATGTTAGACTTGGCTACTTTCCTTGGGCTGACTAGAGCTAAATCCAAGGACATTCCTACCGCCGTTTATTTTCATGAAAATCAATTGACTTACCCTTGGTCGCCTAGTGATTCGGATACCAAAACGGGAAGGGATAATAATTACGCTTTTATCAATTATACTTCCGCCTTAGCGGCGGATAAGATTTATTTTAATTCCAATTATCACAAGGAGTCCTTCTTGGATGCTTTACCTCAATTCCTCAAGCAATTCCCGGATAATAAAGGCTTGGAAAATATTGAGCGCATCAAGGAAAAATCCGAGGTTTTGCACCTAGGCATGGATTTATCTAGATTTGATAATATTCAGTCGAAAGAAATTCCGGATGGAGCTCCCGTTGTATTGTGGAATCACCGCTGGGAATACGATAAAAACCCGGAAGATTTTTTCTTGATCTTACTTGAATTAAAAGAGGATAAAGTTTCTTTTAGATTGGTAGTTCTAGGAGAATCCTATGCCCGTAGCCCTAAGGTTTTCGAGGAAGCTAAAATTAATTTCAAGGACGAAATTCTGCACTTCGGATACGCGGATAGTTTTGAGGAATATGCCGCGTGGTTAAAGGCTTCAAACGTCCTCCCGGTAACGAACAAGCAAGATTTTTTTGGTGGCAGTATCGTAGAAGCGATGTATTGTGGAGTTACACCTTTACTTCCTAATAGATTATCTTATCCGGAACATTTAAATCAAAACGAAAAGCATCTTTTGTATTACGATAGGGAACACCTAAGAACTATGCTTGGTAATTTTTTATGCAAAAACAACCAAGGACGTTTTTCTAACTCAAATATCAGAAAATATGATTGGGAGAATTCTATTT
>JAHDDF010000426.1 GCA_020629475.1 Saprospiraceae bacterium | reverse complement strand
TCAAACATCAATATCATCCCAATAAATCCCGTCCACGGCGTCATCAATAATCCGCTTTTTATTGCGTCTTTCTTTTTTAATGCGCTTGGATTTTTCCTTTGCGGAAAAACTATTTTTATCCGAATGGAAAGTCATGTGGTATTCCGCAAAAGCGGAATTGGGATTGGTCATGATTCCGTTTAAAGGACATTGTTCATACCCGCATTCGTGCTTGGAATATTCCCCAAAATTCCTGTGTTTGATTTTCTTTTCCTTAAGGATGCGTTCTTGGTTTTTCCGGATATCTCCCCAGAGATTAAATTCATCCGAACGGTTGATTTCTTTTCCTAGCGTAATAAGTTTAAAATAAGTATAAGGTGCTTTGATTTGTAGAAACTCAAAAGTCTTCCCGAATAGAGTATTGGCATAATCCCTTAACTCAATTTTATCCTCCAAGGAAAGCTTCTCGTTTTCATGCAAGGAACGGTATAAACCAAGGGTGTTGAAATCCGTATACTTCTTCCGGTTTTCAATGTAAAAGAAATATTCCTTCTTGGTTAGCTTATTGAATTTCTTGCCGATTTCCATATGGTGAAAACGTGTGTAGGGTAGTCAAAGTTCCCTGCAGCGTTGACCGGTCAGACTTGTAGTGTTTTTGGTCAAACCAACCAATGCAGTTTTTATGAATACTTCAAGACCTAAAACAATCATTGACTTATTTGTCATTTGTCATTCGTCATTCGCCATTTTTCGTCGCCTCCAAAACACAAGGCAAAACCTTCTCCGCATTACACCCGTTTAAGCCCGCACCCCAAGCGGAATTAAATTCAATAACAAACCACCCCGGAGAGATGGGCGAAGTCTCCTGATTGATGGGCGAAGTCTCCTGACTTCGTCCCACATCCAAAACAAAAGCCCTAGGTATTTTATCTTTGTATTGCAATAAGAAATCTTGAATAAAAGCTTTGGCTTCCTCTAAATTCCCTTGCCCTTCATAAAAGGAAAGGTCCATTATTTTACCATCCAAAATAAAGGAACGAACTTCAGCATCTACGGAAATAATATCGGAGACCAATAATAATTTATCCGTTTCAATTCCGTCAATTTTTTCTTGAAGATGTTCCAAGGAATTAAAAACCTCCGCCTTGTAAAGTTTGGGTATGGCAGGTTTTATAAATTTCGGAAAGGAAATGTCTTGAATATCGGATACAGGAATTAAATCAATTTTCCTTTTCAAAAAAGAATAATCCAATTTGGCAATAAAGGCATCATCCGGCATGTGCATTTCTAAATCTAGGATTTGTGCCAGTACCAAGCAAAAACTATCACTGCCGTACAAGGACACCCGCTTGTTACCGACTTCCGGTTTTATCCAAAATTTCCCGATTTTTTTGACCTCCCCGCCTTGGTTTTTCCAAGCAGCGGCAAGAGCATCCCGTTCCGGGTCGGGTTTATCGGGTATGAGGAGGAGGTTGTTTTTCATGTTATGTGTTTTGTATCGTTGCCTAAGGTGAGTCAGACCGACAGTGTTTTAGGTTAAATTGACCATTGAGGTTTTAAAGGGGGATTTCAAAAGATGAAACTGTCAGTCTGACTAGGCTTAGACTAAAGTAATTCATATTATTAAGAAAGACAGCTTTAAGCAGGAAACTGTCGGGTTGAATGAAGTCTCTCGATTTAGGTCGGAACCGACCGACACCTGCTTATGATAGGGTGTAGCCCTATCCCCATTTATCCACACAACCAAAACAAGGTTCACCGCATCTATATAATCGTCGAAGCAACTACCGGATTATCCATAATCCGGAATACCCGCTTGGGTATTCCCCAAAAACACGTATCATGACGTCCAAAAAGAAAAGACGCAGCCCCATTGAAATCAATGCCGGCTCCATGGCGGATATCGCCTTTTTGTTACTCATCTTTTTCTTGGTTACCACTACCATTACCGCTGAGAAAGGGATTCAGGTGAAGCTGCCTCCTTATGATATTGGTGGAACGCCGCCTCCGCCGGTTCCGAAGCGTAATGTTTTGAATGTACTAGTTAATTTCAACAATGATTTATTGGTTGAGGGAGAAATGGAGGAACTGGTCAATCTTAAAAATCGAACCATTGAGTTTTTGACCAACCCCAATAACTCAGCGGATTTACCTACTTCACCAAAGAAAGCGGTTGTGTCCCTACAAAACGATCGTTCTACGGATTACGCCACCTACCTCGCTACCTACAATGAAATCCGTGCGGGATATAACCATGTCTGGGATGAATACGCCAAGGCGAATTTCAATGAGGAATACGAGAATTTAACCGTCCCCCAAAAGAAGAAGGTACAAGAGGAATATCCCTTGGTAATTTCTGAAGCCGAGCCTTCCGATATTTCAAAATAATCCCCCGTCAGGTCTTCCGACCTGACGAAAAAATCTACCGAAAATGACAAAGTTCCAATCCAAAAAAGAGAAGCAAAAACCAGCTGTCTCCACCGCGAGTTTACCTGATATTGTTTTTATGCTCCTGTTCTTTTTTATGGTCGTAACCGTAATGAAAGATGCCGATCAATTGGTGGAGGTACGATTGCCGGATGCTACCGAGCTCAAGAAAATCAAAAACCGGACGGACGTGCAAAACGTCTACATCGGGAAACCCTTTAAATCCTTGGCGAGTACGGCGGGTTCAGCGCCAAGGATCCAAATCAACGATAAATTTGTGGAGATGGACGAGGTAGCCCTTATCTTAAAAAAAGGCACCAAGGAAAAAGACCTGATTAACCTCCGTGTAGACAAGGACGTAACCATGGGCATGGTTACCGATGTGAAAACCGAATTCCGGAAAGCGGAACGGTTACGTGTGAATTATATGGCTTTGCAAAGGGAGAAGGATTAGGGAAGAATATGATTTAGAATGGTATTGATTTCCTCGGAGAGAGTGAGGGTCATCATATGTGAACCACCTTTGATGAGATAATCGCATTCTAGATTTTTGAGAGGGATAGTCCGGTCTTTATCCCCATGTATATGGATGATATTTTCCGGGCTTTCCCTTCTGTCCCACTTAATAATCATTTCAATCGTACGGGAAAGGAAAAGCGGATCCTTATCCCTAAGCATTGCTTTGAAGGTTTCTTTCTCTTTTTGCCTATCCGGTTCCACGATGGGCTGCATTATAAATGCGCCGAATTTAGATAGCCAAGGTTTTACCTTCCGGTAAACGGGAACGTAACGTTGAAAGGTATAACGGGAAGGCAGTTCGTCCGCATTTTTTGCGCTAGCGATAATGATGACTTTTTCCGGTTCCAAAAAATCCGTCATTTCCGTCGCCAACATTCCACCAAGGGAAGAACCGATTAAAATGAAAGGTTTGGATGTGTCGATTTGTTCCGCTAGTTGAACCGCATAGGTTTTCATGTCCGTTCCCTCCGAAGGCGTAAAAAAATGAACGTACTTTTTGGCGTAATTCCCCGGTAATTCAATGTTTTTAAACAATCGATAATCTGCCCCTTGTCCGGGCATGAAATATACGTTTAAGGAATCAGTTTGAGAAAAGAGAATGAAACCTTGGAAAAAAAGGAAAAGGCAGAGTAAAATTGTTTTCATAGGATAAAGCTTTATCCTATGACTAAA
>JAHDDF010000425.1 GCA_020629475.1 Saprospiraceae bacterium | reverse complement strand
CGGGCGTGGTACAAATATTACAAAATGGAATACGATGAACGGTATGTTTGGGATTGATTGCTATATGTGGCGGCGCCCCTAGGAAAACATATTCCCCAACCGTAAATGGTGAATAAGACTCTCCACGAAAAATCCCCAGTCCTTTTCCGGAAATTGGGACATCAACCCATTTCTGTTGTGGTTTTCTCCATTGTTTACCCCGACCCGAGTGTCGGGGCTCCGCACCTGTCGGTCGTGCCGACCTAATTTTGGAGAGATCGAACCGACCGGCACAAGCAAAACCTAGGGTGCAGCCCTAGGAAAAACCAAAGAAAACAAGCATATTCCCCAGCAGTATGAAAGACACTTGGATAAAACAGGGGTATATTTTCTTTGCTGAAGGCGGTCCTTTTGCCTTGAAAATCGAACGAATTTCCAAGGCGATAAACAAGAACAAATCCGGCTTCTACCACTACTTTAGCGACCTTGGAATATTTACGGATAAGTTATTGGAATACCATTTATCCCAAGCAAAGGTCATGGCGATCAAAGAGGCGGAATGCGAATCCATTGATGAACTAATTGATGTTCTAATCTTCCACCAAACGGACCTCTTGTTTAACCGTCAACTCAGAATCCATCGAGAAAATCCTTCCTTTTTTAAATGCTTTGAAAAAACAGCGGAAATTACTACTCCGGGAATAATGGGATTGTGGACCAAAACCCTAGGGCTAGACCGTACCCCGCATTTGGCAGCCCTTATAATGAAGCTGGGATTGGAGAATTTCTATTTGCAAATCACACCCGAGACATTAAACACGGAATGGCTTCATGGCTATTTCAATGAATTCAAAAAATTGGTCAGGGAATTCAAAATAGCCAAAGGCTTAACCCTACCGGACGTTACCGTCTAAAATCCCGTTTTTAAGCATCATAATTTTGAGACATAAAACCGATAGTTATGATGTCTCAAAAATTCCACAAGCGCTGGCTTCTATTCGTTACCTCATTCGTGATATGGTCGGTAGCTCCGGTTCTCTTCCTTGGAACCATGGCGGAATATTCCGAGCCCGCCAGATGGGTACTTGATTTCTTAAATTACCCTGTTGACGGTTCAGCTACTTTTGACTCACCGGACACCCGCTTTATCTCCGCTATCCTAGGAGGAATCGTTCTTGGATGGGGTGTTTTCATCATTTGCATAGCACTTTGGGTATACGACTCCAATCCTGAAGGCGTTCGGAAGAGTATTCTAGTAGCATTACTTTGCTGGTTCTTCTTGGATAGCTTGGGTTCCATTACCTCCGGACATGCACCAAATGCCGTTATTAATGTTTTCCTTCTCCTTACCGCAGTAGGTCCGATGTGGGTACCGGCGAGGGATACAATGAAATAGCGGCGCCCCAAGTGACGCCGCTTTGCTTGTGTCGGTCGTGCCGACCTAATTTTGGAGAGATCGAACCGACCGACACATGCAAAACCTAGGGTGCAGCCCTAGGAAAATCAATACCTGCTCTGAAAAGAAGGACAGGTATCATGAACATCATAAAACCGTTCTAGATATTTTTCCTTTCCCTTGTTCAATTCAAATAAAAATTCCTGCCTCAACGGAATAACCTTGTAGTGTATCCTATCATATGCCTCATTGGGAAGTTCAATAGGATTTACATTATCAGATATATAAATTAATTTTCTTAGGTCCAACACATGGTTTACTCCTCTTTTATTAGCTTCTTCCTCTACTTCGATTGCAATAAAAGCATCAAGGGAATCCAATAATCTATCCCGAACCAAATGCATCGAATCATTTTGGAAGGATTCCAAAAGATAAATTTCATGCTCTAGTTTTTTGAGACAACTTTCCCATTTTTCCAATTCAGTCGAACCATGAAATACAACATCCGTAAACTTTATTGCCTCTTTGTATTTTGATTCAAACTTATTTAATACATCCTTAATTTCCGGAATTTCTCGATTAGAGAAATCATTAAAAAAAGTAAAATCACCATAAAGGGAATCTAATTCCATTGCACATTTTAAGTAATCAAAAACTCCAATATCTCCTTGGGAAAAAAGCGAGGAAGAGCAAACGGAAAATGATAGAAGAAGGAAAATCCTTCGCATAATTTTGATTATTTAAGATTAAAACTTTCACTCATTAAATATGGTCTTTTCTTTAATGATTTAACTTTTTCCGTTAAAAAACACCTACGGCTAGTGACGCCACTTTCCTGGTGTAGCCCTAGGAAAAAACCCAAAACCATCATTCAAACGTATGTTTCCAAAAACACCGCAAACAAGTAAAGAAATCACTTGTTTGCAAAATGGTAAAATCGGAAACCTATGAAGAATCTTGTCACTGTAGCTGCACTCCTATTTTTGTCCCTGAACATTTTCGCCCAGAGGACGGGCGCTATCGCCGGAAAGGCAATTGATGCCAATACCCAAGAAGAACTCATCGGTGCTACCATTAGCGTGGAAGGAACCGACCTTGGAACCACAACGGAGTTCGATGGAACATATCGTTTGGAAGATATCCCGACCGGTAGTTACAACATCATTTGCTCTTACGTGGGCTATGACGACAATACCAAATTCAACATCGTTATCACCTCAGGAAACGATAATATCATCAATTTCCAAATGGAGGAAGCGGCGGTTGAATTGGAAGGCGCCACGGTTATCGCCAACCGTTCCATTTCCGTAACAACAGCGGAAAGCCCCAACTCCATCCAAAAATTATCAACGGAGGAAATCAAGGCAAACCCGGGCGGAAACTTCGATATTTCAAGGGTGGTACAAACCCTCCCCGGTGTAGCGGGTGCTATTGGCGTAGGCGGTTTTAGGAATGATATTATCATCCGTGGAGGAGCACCGAACGAGAACGTGTATTACTTGGATGGTGTTGAAATACCCATCATTAACCATTTCTCCACCCAAGGAAGCGCGGGTGGTCCGCAAGGCTTGTTGAATGTGTCATTTATCGAAGGCGTCACCTTGAGTACAAGTAGTATGCACGCGAGGTATGACAACGGTATTTCTTCCGTCCTCAGCTTTGATCAACGACAAGGAAACCCGGATAAATTCCAAGGGAATTTCAGGCTTTCATCTACGGAAGCGGCACTTACCGTTGAGGGACCTATCAAGGAGAAGGTAACCTACTTGGCTTCCGTTAGGCGTTCCTATTTGGAATTTCTTTTCCAAGCCATCGATTTGCCCATTCGCCCCAACTATTGGGACTTCCAATACAAGGTGAATTATGATATCAACAAGAAGACTTCCTTGAGTTTTATCGGCTTGGGTTCCTTGGATGATTTCTCCTTCGCTACCCCTAGGAATTCCACCCCTGAATCGGAATATGTTATTCGTGCCAATCCTATTATCAATCAATGGTCGTACACCCAAGGTGTTTCCATGAAGCACTCCTTGGACAATGGTTATATCCAAGCGGCATTGAGCAGGAATATGTTGAACAATGAGTTGGATAGGTTTGCCGATGGCAATGACGGCATTGAGGAATTCAGGACTTTGGAGTCCAAGTCGCAGGAAATTGAAAACAAGCTTAGGCTTGAAGTAAATCAGTATAAATCCGGCTGGAAATACTCTTACGGCATCGTTGGGCAATACGTCAAATACAACAACGAT
>JAHDDF010000022.1 GCA_020629475.1 Saprospiraceae bacterium | reverse complement strand
CGGATGATAACATCGCACCAATCGCGAATGATGATCAAACCGGAACCCAACAGGACACACCTGTAGACGGAACGGTATTGAACAATGATAATGATCCTGACGGCGATCCACTTACCGTAAACGAGACTCCTGTTGAGGAGCCGACCAATGGTACAGTGGACTTGAATCCTGACGGAACGTATACTTATACTCCGGATCCAGGATTTACGGGTGAGGATACCTTCGTATATGAAGTATGCGATGACGGTAACCCTGCGCTTTGCGATGAAGCAACGGTTACCATTACCGTTACACCTGACGACAATCCGGACGAGAACGATCCGCCGATTGCAGGAGACGATGCTTCCATTACTGAAGTGAATGTTCCGGTTGACGGTGACTTGTTACCTAACGATACCGATCCGAACGGGGATCCGTTAACGGTGAATACCACGCCGGTTGATGAGCCTGAAAACGGTACGGTAACCATTAATCCTGACGGTACCTATACCTATACTCCGGATCCCGGATTCGAAGGCAACGACCAGTTCGTGTACGAGGTATGCGATGACGGTAACCCCGCGCTTTGTGATGAGGCAACGGTTATCATTACCGTATTGGATTTGAACAATCCTCCGGTAGCGGAAGATGATTTCAACGATACACCAATGGATACACCGGTAACGGGTAGCGTTATCACGAACGATGATGATCCTGACGGTGATGATATCACGGTAACGGAAATCATGGATCAACCGGATAACGGTACGGTGACCATCAATCCTGATGGTACTTACACCTACACGCCTAATCCAGGCTTTAGTGGTGAGGATACCTTCACTTACGTGATTTGTGATGACGGTAATCCTGAGCTTTGTGATGAAGCAACGGTAACCATCAATGTTATCGATCCTACGGACGAGAACATCGCGCCAATCGCGAATGATGATCAAACCGGAACACAACAGGATACTCCTGTAGACGGCACGGTATTGAATAACGATAATGATCCTGACGGTGATCCACTTACCGTAAACGAGACTCCTGTAGAGGAACCGACCAACGGTACCGTAGACTTGAATCCTGACGGAACATATACTTACACACCGGATCCCGGATTCACGGGTGAAGACACCTTCGTGTACGAGGTATGCGATGACGGTAACCCCGCGCTTTGCGATGAGGCAACCGTTACCATCACTGTTACACCTGACGACAATCCGGATGAAAACGATCCGCCGATTGCAGGAGACGATGCCGCGATTACGGATGTGGACGAGCCGGTTGATGGTGACTTGTTACCCAACGATACCGATCCGAACGGTGATCCATTAACGGTGAATACCACACCAGTTGAGGAGCCGATGAACGGTACGGTAACCATTAATCCTGACGGTACATATACCTATACGCCGGATCCCGGATTCGAGGGTAATGACCAGTTCGTTTACGAGGTATGCGATGACGGTAACCCCGCACTTTGTGATGAGGCAACCGTAATCATTACCGTACTTCCGATTAACGATCCGCCAATCGCGGAGGATGACTTCAACGATACGCCACAGGATACGCCGGTAGAAGGTTCCGTTATCACCAATGATAGCGATCCTGACGGTGACAACATCACCGTTACGGAAGTAACTGATGAGCCGGATAATGGTGTAGTAACCATGAACCCTGATGGTTCATACGTTTACACACCCGCGCCCGGATTCAGTGGTGAGGATACATTTGAGTACGTAATCTGTGATGACGGACAGCCTACGCTTTGCGATACGGCAACCGTTACCATCAACGTAATCGAGCCTACGGATGAGAATATTCCGCCTGTAGCGAATGATGATCAAACCGGAACCCAGCAGGATACGCCTGTAGACGGAACGGTATTGAACAACGATAATGATCCTGACGGTGATCAATTGGTAGTAAATGAAACACCGGTTGAAGAACCGACGAACGGTACGGTAGACTTGAATCCTGACGGTACCTTCACTTACACACCGGATCCCGGATTTACGGGTGAGGATACCTTCGTGTACGAAGTGTGTGATAACGGTAACCCGCAGCTTTGCGACCAAGCAACGGTAACCATTACCGTAACACCTGAAACGGATGAGAACGATCCACCAATCGCCGGTGACGATTCCGCGATAACGGATCAGGATACACCGGTTGACGGAACATTATTACCGAATGATACTGATCCAAATGGCGATCCATTGACGGTGAATACCACTCCGGTTGAAGAGCCCATGAACGGTACTTTGGTTATCAATCCTGACGGAACGTATACTTACACACCGGATCCCGGATTTGTAGGAAACGACCAATTCGTATACGAAGTATGCGATACGGGTGACCCGGCACTTTGTGATGAGGCAACCGTAGTGATTACCGTATTGCCACCTGTTTGCGATGATATCCTAATTGATAACATCGTAGTGGTGGAAGCGGAATGTGAAGTCGACAATGGTTCCATTACCATCCAATTGTTGGGCGCTGAAGCAAGTGACTATAATTTCACTTGGGCACCTGAAGGAGTAGGAACGGTATCGGCTGAAGGAAATGCGATTACGGAACTACCTGTAGGTTCTTACTTCGTTACCATCTCTGATCCGGCTAATCCCGAATGTTCCGTAACGGAGGAAATCCTTGTGGTTTCCCTAGGAGGAACCATCGGTGTGGATGAGATAATCGTTGATGATGCCACATGTGATGCGGCTGACGGTTCTATTACGCTTATGCCTGCTTCCTTCACTTATGAGTGGGAGGACGGATTCATCGGAAACGATAGGGACGGTCTGGTTGCGGATGACTACGTAATCCGTGTTATCGATCCCGAAGCGGATAATTGTACGGACTTGATTGTAGTAACCGTTGCGGCTGAGAATAACTTAACGGCAGAAGCTGATATTATTCAAGAGCCTTCTTGTACGGATGCTACCGGTCAGGTTTCGATTGAAGTAGCCAACGGAAGCGGTTCTTATTCCTACGCTTGGAGTGACGGCGGTGTTGGTTCCATGCGCGGAAACTTGGAAGCGGGTACATATACCGTTCTGGTAACGGATACCCAGACGGGTTGTACTACCGAGTTGGTATTCGGTCTTTCCGGTAACGGAGGAACGGGTATGGCGGAAGTAATCGTTAATGGTGTAGATGTAGTGGGCTGTACGGAGGATGAATTCCTTGGAACAGTGGATTACGACCTTACTTTAGGTAACGGCTTCCTTGAGCCTGCGTCCGTGGTAATTACGGATGGTACGTTTGAGTACGAGAACGGTAATCTTATTCCGGGTGAATACTGTGTTCAAGTGAGCGATGCAGCGGGTTGTTTGATTACGACCGAGTGTTTCGAGGTAGTGAATCCTCAAGCCATGCAGGTGCTAGTAATCATCGATTCCGGTGATTGTTACTCCGATATCGACGTTGAGGTTGTTGGCGGCCAAGCGGATTATTCCTACGATTGGAGTGATTTGGATGAAGCGAACGAACCGGCTGATAGAAGCGGTCTACTTGACGGAACTTACTCCTTGACCGTAACGGATGCGGCAGGTTGTTCCTCCATCGTTGAAAACATCTTTATCGAAACGTCTTGTTCCGATACGCTTCAAGTGGAGATTCCTGTAGGAACTTCCATTGATACCTGCTTAACGGAGTTGTACGCTCTATTGGGCGAACCTTCCGATATCAACAGTTGTGGTGACGGAAGTGGTTTAACTACCGTTACTACCAACGCTCCTGACTTGTGCATCTCCTTGGGTGCGGATGCTTCCGCTATCGCAGGCGATACCGATCAGGTATGTGTTGAGGTGTGTGACGAATTCGGCAATTGCCAAGAATTCATCATTGACATCCTCTTTACCGAGGACCCATGCGCTGATGATTTCCTTGACTTCGACGGAGGTTTGGTGCAAGCACCGGATTGTGATTCCAACGGTGAAATTTGTATCCCGATTCCACTTGAGGAATTGATCAACTACAGCATCCTTGCCGATGGTGAACCATATACCAACGGATTCGAGGGTTGTAATTTCGATACGGTGATTACCTACAATTACTTCACCTTGTTCGGTCAGGGTGAGATTGGACCTTACCAATTAGAGTCTTGGACCGTGAACGGGGAAACCTTCTCCGGTGAATTCCAAGATATCGCCGACTTGGTTGACCAGATGAACGGTTGGGATCCTCAAGGTAACTGGAGTCTAGGAGGTGGAAGCCTACTTATCATGGGTGGATTGTCTTCTAATACTTATGGTTCTATCGAGGTAACGCATATTGTAACCGGTTCCGAATCCACCATCGGATTCAACAACGGATTGATGTCAAACGGTACCATCATCAACCTTGAGGTTGGTATCCATGAGATTATCGTTCTTCAGAATGAGTTGGGTTGTACCGACACCTTCGAGGTAGAAGTATTCTGTACGCCTAACCCGACGTTCAATGATACCATTACCGTAATAGAAACGGATACCTTCTGTTTCGCTGCACCTGAATTGCCGGGTGTGATTACGGATATCTCCAACTCTTGCGTGGATGAGGAAGGAGCGGCAATCTTTGAAATCATTTCCGAGGGTGAGGAAATTTGCGTTTCCTTCGAAGGACAATCCGTAGGAACGGCAGAGGCTTGTATCGTAGTTTGCGATGACCTTGGATTCTGTGATACCACGACATTGATTATCGAGGTGGAACCGAATCCGTGCGAGGATATCTTCGCGGAGGAATCCTTGGAAATCGAGGCACCAAGTTGTAATTCTGAAGCAGGGCTTTGTATTCCGCTTGCCCTTGAGGATTTCGTTGCGGGATACGACTTGTATGACAACGGTGAATTATATCAAGGTGACCTAATAGGTTGCGATAACGACACCTTGTTCCGTTACGATTACTCCGGTCTTATTGGCGGAGGATTCTCCGGACCTTACAATGTTGAATCATGGTCCGTGAACGGTGAAGTATTCTCCGGTCAGGTAGCTGATGTTACGGCATTGGTGGACTCCATGAACGTATGGGACGAGGGCGGTAACTGGTGGTTGGATGAAACCGGACAACGCATTTATGGCGGACAACCCGGTTCCGATTACTCGAACTTGTTGATTTCTCACGTAATGACCAACTCAGCGTTCAGCTTAGGAAGAAACTTGGATCTCATGGCGAACGGTACGGGTATTACCCTAACGCCGGGCGAGCATGAAATCATCTTGGTGAATCCTGAGACGGGTTGCGCGGATACGGTTGCCGTAACGGTAACTTGCCAGCCAATCAGCTTTACGCTTACGGATACCACGGATCAAATCCAAATCGGTGAAACCGGCGTGATTTGTCCTACGGATATCGGTTTCGAGGGAGACCTTGGAACGGTAGAGAACATCTGCGAGGATGAGTCCGGTGAATCCGTTGTATTTACCATCAATGATGATGGCTGCTTGGAGTACGAAGGTCTAACTTCCGGTTCCGAGGATGCTTGCTTGGTGGTTTGCGATATCAACGGCGTTTGTGATACGGCTATCATTACGGTTGTTGTAGCGGATCCATTACCGCCTATAGCCGAGAACGATACGGTAACCACTCCGGTGAATACTCCTATAGTAATCGGTATCCTTGAGAATGATACCTTGACCGGTAGCATGGATTCCTTGAATATCTTGGAATATCCCGCCTTCGGTACGGTTGAAATTCAAATTGATGGTTCCGTCATCTACTCACCGGACATGGACTTCTGTTCAGTGGATGACTTCCAGTACGTGATTTGTAACGAGGCAGGATGCGATACCGCCACGGTAGTAATTACCGTTCCTTGTGATGAGGTAACCGTATTTACGGGTGTATCCCCGAACGGTGACGGCGTGAACGATACCTTCACCATCCGCGGATTGGAGGATTACGACAATATTACACTGGGTATTTATAACCGTTGGGGTAATAAGGTGTACGAGGCTCTAGGTACCTATAACAATGATTGGAAAGGTACTTGGAACGGTAAGGATCTTCCTGACGGAACTTACTTCTACGTCCTTGACCTAGGCGACGGCAGCGAATTGATGAGCGGATACCTGCAAATACATCGATAAGCATTTCCCGTAAGGGAAAGGAATTAAAGCGCGGCTTCCGGACGGGAGCCGCGCTTTTTTTTGACAATTAAAATGCTTAATGACACTGAACAGTCAATCCGAGGCGATTGAGACTTTGCATAGTATCGTGAAAGTATTGACGTTACAAGAAAGTGGAGGGAATGGTAAATCTCCTTTCTTTCGATTATCTTTAGCAAACGAAGAAAAAGAGTGAAATATGGAAAATGATATTCTGGATTTTGTAGAAGGGAATGAGCCTAAAGCAAGGCATGGTTGTGTTACCGCTTGGCTTGTTTTTATGTTGATTGCCAACACCATGTCCGCTTTGATGTACCTTTTCGGTACTCAAATTATCCAAGATGCATTTCCGGGTGAACCTTCTTCGGGTTTGGTATATGCTTTGGCTTTCGTGGCGGTCATTAATATTGTTGCGGCAGTTTTATTATTCCAATACAAACGAATTGGGTTTTTCCTATTTATCGGTACGAGCTTAGCCGCCGTGGTACTTAATGTCATGATTGGGATTTCAATGATTCAGGCCGTTATGGGTCTAGCCGGTATCGCCATCCTGTACGGGATATTGCAAATTCCACAAGGGAGAAAATCTACTTGGCAACACCTGGACTAAACGATATTTACCATTTTTTTAACGCCTTAAAAAGCGTTTGCATAGAGGAAGCATCGTAATTTGCCGATCGACCAAATCACTACCACCATGCGCAATTTTTTTGCTTGCACTGTTTTTTGCCTTTTCTTGATCTTTTTATTCGCTTGTGAATTCGATACCAATCCAACTTCACCTACCATTAATACACCTAGTAATGAAGTAGTGGATAAAGGTCCGGATATTCCCGGGACACCCGTTTCCGATAGGGAAGAGTCTCCTGTTTCCGGGGAGTCAAATCCCTTGGTCCCTTCAAATGCGGGCAAGGAAAACCCGAAGGTTTCAAGGGTTGGTTTTTACAATGTCGAAAACCTCTTTGATACCAAGGACGAGCCAAGAAAGGATGACAACGAGTTTACCCCAAAGGGAAGAAACGAGTGGAGCAATGAACGTTACAATAGGAAGCTAGACCTTATCGCCAAGGTAATCGATTACATGGGTGAGCCGGGGCTAATGGGCTTGGCGGAAGTAGAAAACGCCACCGTTCTTAAGGACTTGGCAAAAAATAAGGCGTTCGATAATAGTGATTACGGTTACGTTCACCAAGAGTCCCCGGATAATCGGGGCATTGATGTTGCCTTGTTGTACGATAAGCAGGAATACGATTTGATAAAAAGCGATTATATCCGGATTAACTTTCCACGCTCCATCGTTTCAGGCTATACCACCAGGGATGTCCTATACGCCAATTTAAAGGATAAGAAAGGGAACTACTACCATATGTTCGTGAATCACTGGCCTAGCCGCCGTGATGGTAAAGAGGCATCAGAACCCAAGCGTACTTACGTGGCAGCGCAAGTCATGAAAAAGGTAGATGAAATCCGTAAGAAATACGATGATGCCAATATCATTTTGGTAGGTGATTTTAATGACGAACCCACCGATAAAAGTATTTCCCAAGTCCTAGGGGCAAAGGGAACCACTAAGAACGCTTCCGCCAAAGAATTATACAACCTAAGCGCCCAAGCGGACCGTGCGGGCTACGGTTCCTATAATTATCGAGGTAATTGGAACATGTTGGATCAAATGATTGTATCCGGAACCTTGCTGGACGGCAAGGGGGCGGAAGTATCAAAACTTCAGGTATTCCAAAGGAAGTTCATGCTATTCAAGCATCCCAAAAACGGTTACACGCCAAATCGAACCTACGGCGGTTCCCGTTACTACGGCGGTTATTCCGATCACCTTCCCATTTGCGCGGAAATAAAGAGATAGAGGAAATTAGAACACGCTCCTAGTCTTCGGTATCTCCTTCATTCTTTTTTCGGTAAATCCCGGTAAAGGCATTGGCAATGAATGTCCCGTCAGGTCTGAGGAAGTCCCATACTTGAAGAACGGATCCGTCCTCTTCCAAGGTCCAACGAATGCGGCTAAAGTACTCAGCCCCGTTTTGCGCTTCTTGGATTTCGGTTTTCATCTCCATCCCGTTTTTTATGGCGTTTCCTTTTAAGATAATTTGGGCTCCTTTATTGTCTATCCATAATTGATTCCAAGTGGAATCCGCTTGGGAAAAGTAGTTGTAACTTTTACCCGTAGTTCCCTTGGCTCCCACCCAGTTTTCGTTTATGATGCATTGATCCTCTAGGGATAAAACGGAGTTGGTTCCTAACAAAACCCCTGTAGTATCAAACACTTCCCATTCCCCGATCCAAAAATCGAAATCATCATGATTCTCGGTACAACAGGGACATGGCTCATTTTGTGAAAAGGAGAAAAGAGGAAGAAGGAAAGCAAAGAGAAGAGGTAAAGTGGATTTCATGATATCGTCGTTTCCCTAATGACAAGGGAAAACCCGCATGGCTGCAAAATCTAGGAAGAAGGTATAATTAAGCCCGCGTACACTTCTTAATCCTGGAACAATTGTCAAGGAGAATATTCCCTTTTCTAGGAACGGAAGAACCGATATTATGCGCTTCAAAAATCAAGTAATTGTACTCGAATTTGGGAATAATGACGACCTCGTATTCTTTCCACTCCGTGTGTTTAATCAAGGGGCTTTCATAAAGGAGTTCCGTT
Source organism: Saprospiraceae bacterium (assembly GCA_020629475.1). Lineage (GTDB taxonomy): Bacteria > Bacteroidota > Bacteroidia > Chitinophagales > Saprospiraceae > JAHDCE01. The sequence continues at coordinate 13,499 of JAHDDF010000022.1, read as the reverse complement.
TTTTCGCAGCGGGAACGAGCGCCGTAAATGCGGAGTTTTAAAGGCTTGTCATATCCGGTGTAAGTACCTGAACGGGCTAGGTCAATCTTGAAATTATAACATTCACCTTCCTCGATAGGCGTTAATAATCGCTGCCCGATGGATTCAAAACTACCGTCTTCCCGTGTGATCAAACCCAAGAAGGAATCGCCGTCGGAGGGTTCATTGGTTACACCCCAAGGACCGGGAAGGATGTCAGGGGTAGTACCCGGTTCACAAGGCATCCAACCCGTTGGAACCGTAGCGTCTTGGGGCTCTCCTTCAAAGGAAGGGTTCTCCAAGCGGATTTGTCCCCAAACCATGCTTGGGAGCAAAATCAAAGCCACAAAACCGATGAGTTTTTCCTTCATATTTGTAAGGTACGGTAAAAACGGCGGAATGTTTGGTAATAAATTGCCGTACAACCGCTGTTTAAAATACGTACTTTTGTCATTGAAGACAAAATCCTTATGAAAATCAGACCGAATTTTTCCTACGCTTGGTTAAGCATGACCATGGTATTGCTCTTGGTAGGGATATTCGGGAGCGTTGTTTTGCAATCCCGCCAATTGATTAAAGTATTCAAGGAGCGTGTTATTGTCTTGGTTGAAATCCGTAACGGTTTTTCCAAGGACGAGATAGATAACTTGTATACGGAATTGGAAACCAAAGACTTTATCAAGTCGGAAAGTTTAGAGTTTACCTCAAAGGACCAAGCATTGGAAATGATGTTGGAGGATTTCGGGAGCGAGGTGGATATAGAGTCCTTTAATTTAGGGAATCCGCTTTTTGATGTGATTTCCTTTCACGTAAAATCCGATTTCGTAAGTTCGGAGAACCTGGATAAAATTGCCTCGGAATTAAAGGAGGATGATAGGGTAGGGGCAGTCAATTACCAAGAAAGCCTAACGGGCGGGTTGTCTGATTTTTGGAAAAAACTGGGATGGTTTGGCTTAGGGTTCGCCTTTCTTCTGGTATTTCTTGCCGTCTTTTTAATCCGTTACGCCATACGGCAAGCACTTTACGCGGATAGGTTTTTGATAAAGAACCAACACTTGGTTGGCGCAACCCCCGGGTTTATTAGTCGTCCTTACATCCGTAAAGGATTGATTGGGGGATTGGCTAGCGGGATAGTGGCATCCATCATATTATTGATTTTCCGTGTTTGGGTCGTTTTAAATATTCCTGAAATGTCGGAATGGTTTACCCTAGGGCATTGGTTCCGCATTTCACTGGTCCTTTGTTTATTGGGAGCCGGAATTGCGGCATTAAGCTCAGGAATGACGGTAAAAAGTTACCTAAAAACTTCCGTGAACCAATTGTTTGATTAGACTTGTTTTCCGTGTCGACCAAAGAATATTAAAAAGGTATTACTTTTGTCGGGTATAGATATCTAGAAATAATGGCAAAGAAGAAAAATAAGCCCCAACAGCAAACGCGGGATAATTCGGTTACCCGAAAGAAGAAGGTAATCGTAAATACTGAACCAACGAAGAAGAAGGTTCAGCCTACCGTATCCAAGGTTGCGCCCAAGCGCCAAGCGGCAACTGCGGTAAAACCGGAGGATTTTATTTACAATAAGACCCACTACATGCTAATGGGTTTAGGCTTTGCCTTGGTTGTAGCCGGATTACTATTAATGTCCGGTGGAGAGCAAGCACCTGACCAATGGAACGAGGACGAGATTTATTCCTTTAGGAGAATCGTTCTGGCACCTATCGTAATCCTGATAGGTTTGGGCATTAATTTGTTTTCCATTTTCAAGAAGTAATTTTTCCGTACCGAGCCCCTGTTCGGTATCTAGTTAGAGCTTGTTTAAATTTTGGTCATTATGTCGAGAAGCATCAATTTTTTGCTTAATCGAGGCGAAAAAATAGGGTGAACGAGCGATTCCAAAGGATGGATGTCCTGTGGACATCCAAGCGAGAGAACCGCTAGCGGAGTAAAATAAAGCAGCGCTATCAAACCCGTTTTTTCAACGAAGAGTAAGCGAAAAAGTGAGTTTCGAAGACCAATTACTAAATTTTAAGCAAGCTCTTATATCCATTTTTCCCTATGAATGAAATATTGGAGGCAATCCTCTTGGGCATTATCCAAGGATTGACCGAGTTTCTCCCCGTTTCCAGCAGTGGTCATATTGAATTGGGTCAATGGCTCATGGGCAGTAATACTTTCGGGGAGCAGGAAGTACTAATTTCCGTGGTGCTTCACCTTGCTACCGCTTTGAGTACGCTTGTTGTTTTTCGCAAGGACGTCATGAACATTATCAAGGGGATTTTTAAGCCGGACGGCGTGGAAGATCACCGTGCCTACGTCTTGAAAATTATCCTCTCCATGATTCCCGCCGCCATAGTGGGTGTTGTGTTTGATGAACAATTGGAAGCCCTTTTTGATGGGCAAATCGTATTGGTTGGATGTATGCTACTTGTTACGGGAGGCTTGCTTTTCCTTGCTGACCGTGCCACCCGTACCGAAAAGTCCGTGGGTTTCGTATCCGCACTGATTATCGGTATTTCCCAAGCCATTGCCATTATGCCGGGGATTAGTCGTTCAGGCTCCACCATTTCCACCTCCGTATTATTGGGGATAGACAGGGAGCGTGCCGCAAGATTCTCTTTCCTGATGGTAGTGCCCCTTATTTTAGGTAAAGCCGCCAAGGATATCCTTTCCGGGGAATGGGTCTTTACATCGGAATTAATGATTCCGCTTTCCGTCGGATTTATTGCGGCATTCCTAACCGGGATTATTGCTTGTGTCTGGATGATCAATTTGGTGAAAAAAGCAAGGCTTTCCTACTTCGCCATTTATTGCTTCATTGTAGGAACCGGTGTAATTGCTTGGAACTTAATCCAAGGCTAATCTTGTTGGATTCCAATAAATAAGTAAAGCATCATGCCTAAAAACCAAGCACCAAAAGAACCGTATAACTTCCTTGCCGGCACCATACTCCTAGTGGATAAACCCAAGGAGTGGACTTCCTTTGATGCGGTCAATAAATTGAAGCATCGCATTCGTAATAAGTTGGGTATCCGGAAAATCAAAATCGGTCATGCGGGAACATTGGACCCCTTGGCTACCGGTTTGCTCATCATTTGCACGGGCAAATTCACGAAAAAACTAGCCGAGTTCCAAGGGTTATCCAAAACCTACGACGGTACCATAAAGCTCGGCGCTACCACTGCATCCTATGATGCGGAAGAAGCGGAAACGGCAATTTTCCCGACGGAGCACATTACCCCTGAATTAATAGAGGAAAAAAGAAAAACCTTCCTAGGGCATATTGAACAGTTGCCGCCCATGTTTTCCGCCATTAAGGTTGACGGGCAGCCCTTGTATAAGAAAGCCAGAAAAGGGCAAGTAGTGGAGGTGAAACCCAGGCCTGTAACCATCCATTCCTTCGAAATCACCAAAACGGAAATGCCTTACCTTGATTTTGAGGTAGATTGTTCCAAGGGTACCTATATCCGTTCCCTTGCTTACGATTTTGGTAAAGCCGTGGATTCGGGTGGTTATCTTACTGCTCTCCGTCGTACGTCCATCGGGGAGTATCTCCTAGCGGATGCTTGGGATTTGGATGCTTTGGTGGAGTATATTGATAAGACGGATTTTCCGCCTGTAGAACAATAGCCGAATAAAAAATCCCTTAACTTCTCTTCATTCCTTAATGGTTTTTATTTTTTGAACCATTAAGGAATGAAGAGAAGTTAAGGGACTTGTTTTAAAATGCCGAAGCTTTTACTCCACCACCAACCGCCGCGTCAAAAACCTGCCTTCTACCACCAACTTTACCTGATACATCCCCGAGGCTAAACCGGAAACATCCAAGCCGTTACCGATGGATACATTAGTCGTTTGTAAAACGAGTTTTCCGGAAGCATCGAATATTTCAACATCCAAGATTAAATCCGGAACATCGGAACGGAAGAATACCTGACCATCCGAAACCGGATTCGGGAAAATATCCAATTGGATATCTACCAACAAGTCATCCGTAGAAACATTTACGCTCGGTTCCAAGCGCATCAAGGAATTTTGGGGACGGTTGACGCACCAGATATACCCGTCAGGTCCCATCTTGATACCCGCAAGACCCGTAGCCCCCGTTTCAATTCTACCAAGCTCTTGGAAATCGTTATTCATATCGTAGAAAATGATATCACCATTGGCGTAATCACTGACCATTAATTTATCCGCGAACACCTCGATTCCGCAAGGGCTGGTTAATCCTGTATTTACGATTTCCTCTACCGTAAATCCGGTCATTTCGGAATGTTCCGCAAGAGGCTCATTGATAAGGGCAAGGGATTGTCCTACGGAACCGGAATTAATATCCAAGCGCATTACACGGTCGTTCCCGTTGTCTACAAAGTACAACCAACCGGTCGCTTTATCCAAGACCAAGTGGTTAGGGATAAGGTTTTCCGCCTCGATACCCAAATTGCGGTAACGCCTTAAAATACCATCGGAATGGTCATCATTTCCCGGACCATGATCATCCACGAAATCATAACGGATAATGTCTTTGTTCCAATCATCGTACAACCAAAAAACATTATCGACCTCATGCGCGATACCCATACTAAAAGGGCTACCGTGCAACATATCCAAGTGGCTCCCGTTTCCGCCGGAAGGCTGCGCGTAAATGTCGGGGTCACTGGACCAAAGGGTTGGACCCGTGAAAGTACCACCGCTGTGGTTGGCGTCTTGGACACCCGGGGAAGTAGCAAAATTGAAGTTCTCCGTACTAAAGGCAATTCCGGTAGGCAAGGACATAAAGTGCCAAGCATTTCCGTCGACCCTTTCGAGATAGGTAGGATTATCACCCGTTGCTTCCGAAATGGTCAAGGTGCTTCCGCCGATCCCTTCGTTTCTTTGATTGACGATCCAAAGTTCGTCCTTTCCTAGTACCGGAAAGAAATCCAAGTCCGTAGGGCTATCTAAGTAAGGAGCCGCCGCACTTATTTCAATAATATTGGTAGGTCCCGCAAGGTATAAATCCGTATTGTCGGGAACTTCTACGCCTTCCAAAATTTCAATGGTAAAAGTCATTTGATCATTGGTGGCATCCGCATCCGCTGCGCCGTTGACGGAAACGATACTTACCTCGATATCATATGTTCCCACCGCGGCAGGCGTCCAGCCGTTCGTGAATTCGAATCCGGAAAAGCCAAGGGAAGGAATACTCAAGCCGGAGAAGGTTTCCGAGACAGGTGTTCCGCCATCTACGGAATATTGGATTTCAATGCTCAAGATATCATCGATACCATTATTACCGATGGTTCCTTTAATGGGTACTTCTACACCCGTTTCCCCGAAAATTAAGCCTTCGACTTCCGCCATTTCAGCTTCAAGATTGGCGGGTACTTTAGCATGGAAATTATCAATGGCGGCACCATAAGCCCAACCACCATCGTCATCGTATTGGAATCCTACATAAACCGTGGATTGACCGGCAAATGCACTTAGATCAACACTGTGTCTATCCCAAGAGGCATGACCGTGTAAGTCTTCTAGCAAAACCCAGTTGGTAGCATCGGTAGAGGCTACCACCACTATATTTTCTTGGGCACCACCGTATGGGGTATCCGTATAGTACACGTCGAAATCGGCAACTACATTGGAATATCCCGTTAAATCCAAGGGAGGAGAAATGAGAATATCATTGGATTTGTCGCAATTACAACTATCGTCATTGGTGGCGACGAATCTTGGAGAACCGTTATCCGCAATATTGAAATATTGACTGGCTAGTTCACCTACCGTTCCTACGTTCCATCCTCCGTCAGAGGCATTGGTTTGAACGGTCCAACCCGAGGGCATTCCGGGGTTGTCAAAGTTTTCTTGGAGTATGGTCTGTGCCGAAACACCGATTACCAATAATAAAAAGAGGGAGAGTAAATTAATTCGTTTCATAAGTTCGTGGTTGAGTCTGAATGTTGCGCAAGTTAATTAGGTATTTTCCCTCAACCAAATTGGATGTTACTTAGTTATATCTATGCGACATTAAGTCACCGACCCCAAGCCCCATGAAAAACCGATTTCAACTACAATCCCTTCTTTTCTTATTTCTAATTTTTTCCCAAGGATGTTACCGTTATGCGGAGAAAGAATTGTTTCTCATTCCCGTAGAATATGAGGGTTCCGTGATTGTCGTTTACGGAATTGATACGGCAGGAAATGAGGAATGGTCGGATGATGGAAGAAGAATCTACCGAATACCTGAATCCGGTATTTTATATACGCCTTTTTCCAAGAACCTAGGAATAGCGGATAGCAAATATATGTTTGTTGATTCCTTAGGTAATCCCTTAACTGAAATCAATACGGACTTTACGGATGGGCAATCATGGCACAATGATATCTACATGATGAATGGGGGATTAGTAAATGTATGGCAGAATGGGCAAGGGGAATCCCCGATTCATTACCGGGCATTCTCCATCGGCAGAGGAAGCAAAAAGGATAGCTTGAATATTGAATTAAGGCAGTTTAAGCAAGACTTTGTTTTTGCCCCCCACATTAAACTTGAATGTAAGGACTCACTTTTATTATAATTTTTATCTTTCTGTAAAGAAATCAAAACCCTGGGAAAAATGAAGATTATCGATCTTTTTTATGCGGAGAAGGTAGAAGCTGTGTTGGAACATGACGGGGCAAGGATTAAATCCCGGAAAATATTAATAGGTACGCTTATCTTTTTCCTAATTGCACTTATTGGCTCATTTCTTACTTGGTTCTCCTTTTATGGAAATACCTCATTAGGATTTATTGATGAATCAATGCATCATGCTAATGGTTGGGACGGCTATTTGGAAACTCCCATCCGCGTTCCTAATTGGTTAATCCTCTTGAATCTTTTGTTTTTTCAATTGGCAATTTGTTTGAAAAACTTTAAAGTTTGGGATGTTTCACTCAATTGGTTTGCGCCTGTCCATGTTTTGGCATTCCTTTATTCCATTGTCTTAATCGTAGGGTCTTTTTTTTCCAAAGACCTTAGTTTCGGTCCCGGTTTTTATTTGTTTTTTATCTCCTTGGTCGGGTCCATTCTATTATCCTCTAACCTCGAAAAGTATAAGTAGCCGGATAATGCGTTTTTTTTCGGTTTTTTTGAAAAAAAATATTGTTGATTTTAGAGATGAATTCCCTCTCTTTCAACTTTTTACCTTGAAATGGGCACAAGGAGTCAATATCTCATCGAATTTTTTAGTTAAGGGAGGAAAGGGTGTTAAGTGTGGGTTTGACAATAAGTGATTGGTTAATAGTGTTTTGTGTGTATATCTTTGAAGTGTTGAGTTTTTTCGATGAAATTTTAGCTTACTTTTTACAAGAATGGCACAGGTCACAAACACCTTCTTTTTTACCGGTTTTTTACGAAACTCTTATTCAAATTAGTTCCTGTAAGAAACGAACGCTCAGGTTTAGAAATGCACGTTTACCCAGTTCTAATCCAATTTTTGGTCGTTTCTGCCCACTAATTAATACCAGATATTTTTTCGGCTCGGACTTTTTCATTAACCGGATATAAAAACTTCGGATTCGTGTTTTGAGAACGTCTTTGATTTTAAGTTTTACGGATTTCAATTTCCCAGTTCTTTGTTGGGCTTGGGATTACTGTATTATGCCGTATTCATTGGTTTCCTTGATGTTTCTCATGCGTTGTCCGGAATTAGAATATTCGTAAAAAAGTATGGGTATGAAAACTGTTTACCTAAACACCACTTCACTTTTTTCAACAATTACTTCTGTCGGAAGGCTTTTCCTATTATGTACTATCCTGTCTTTATCTCTTGTGTCTCTTGATGCTCAAATCGAGATATGCTCGAACGGGGTAGATGACGATGGCGACGGGCTTATCGATTGTGATGACTCCGATTGCGCCACCATCCACACCTGTGCGGATGCCGACAATGACGACATCATCGATGTCCTTGATTCCGACAATGACAACGATGGAATTATCGATTTCTTCGAAGGCTATGAAATGGCGGATTTTAATACCTCCATTATCCAATGGTTACACCTTTCCAATGATGCGACACAAGACGGCTATCTACCGAATTTTCCGGTAGGGGAAGTATCGTCCGAGGCCGCATTATGGTCTTCAGGAACGGGCGCCAACACTACTTATATTAATGGACAAGGAGGTTCCGAAACCGTAGGGGCGGGGATTACCCGAAACATCGTTGATAATGCGGCTTTTATTAGCGGTGTAGATCAATGCTGCCTCGTGGATGCCATGAATAATAATGACTACTTGGAGTATTCCTTTACTACCGTGGCAGGATTGGAGAATGCCTTCTTATTCTCCCATTCCATGTTGGACAATTTACCTGCGGGTTCTAGCCAATCTTGGACGGAACACCACCGTTCCATTTTTATCTCCGATGATGATTGGACCACCTACCACAACCTTACACAAGATTACCTGGTGGAACAGTCCGCTGATGCCGTTCCTTCGGAATATCCATTGTATAACAAGCATTTTGAGCTAGAATCATCGACCTCTTACAAGGTGAGAATTTATTTCTACGCATCCGTAAACGGGGATAATGCCCAAGTGGATGATTTCGGTCTATTGGTCAATCAAAAAATCCAAAGGGATACGGACGGTGATAATATCCCGGATCATTATGATTCGGACTCTGACGGTGACGGATGTACCGACGCTGAGGAGGGTATGGTCTACGCTTATGATAATGGCACCTGTTTTACGGGTACGGAAATCTGTAATGACGGTATCGATAATGATTTGGACGGCTTGGTGGATTGTGCGGATCCGGATTGCCAAGGCGACGTAAATTGTGATGGCGCCTTTGCTTGTGAATCAGGCTTATACCAAGTACTTTCCGGTCAACTTAAAATCTTTGACCCCGCCATCTTGGATTACACCCCCATTGGTCCGGTTAATCCTTCCTATAATGGTGCGGGATATAACATTTCGGATGGTTTTATGTACGGTATGCGTACGGAAAACTCCATCAGGTATATTTATAAGATTAAAAACGACGGAACTTATGAGGTACACGGTGAAGTTACCAACGGAACCGATTTCTTGAACTACGTAGGTGATATCAACGGTAACAACCAATTGGTAACCTACAAAAGCGGATCGTTGTACTACGTGGATTTAGCACAAAGCTCTCCCATGAGTTACACTACGCTTGCTCTTACGAATACTACAGGAGGCAGTAATCCTTCCTGCCATGATATCGTATACAATGCCATTAATGATAATATCTACCTCATTACTCCGGATGTTGAATTATGGATGATTGATGAGAATGCGGCAACACTGACCAAAATTGCGGATCTCTCTGCTGATGCTCCGGGAATTTCCGGTGCTAACGGCGCCATCTGGTCCGATGCCTTGGGTAAGTTGTATTTCTTTAACAATGCCTCGGGTAATATTTATTATATCACCTTAAATAGCTCAGGAAACTCTGTAATTGATGCTGGATTTCTCGTTGCCGGTTCGGCAAACGGAAACAATGACGGTATGTCATGTCCTCTTGCCTTAATTCCTGAAATTTGCGGTAACGGACTGGACGATGACGGTGATTCCCTTATTGATTGTGATGATCCGGATTGCTCGGGTTCCGTAGATTGTGATTACCTCAGGACGTCGGGTGGATCAACGGGTGGATTGGAATCCAATAACCGCCTTTCCGAAAAAATCGCGAGAAGGAATTACGTACGTGCCAAAACCAATACCCACAACCTAAAAATTAATACCTCCGAGCGTAGAATCAGAAGGGGAGAGGCGCATGATATGGTAGGGATTCGTACAGGGGCTACCTTGAGTGAGTTCATTCCTGTCGACATTATCCAAGGTGCCGAAACCTTTATCTCCACGCCTGATGATTTGATTGACATCACCAATGCCACCGAGGTAATGAGTGTCGATTATTTCGCCGATGATGAAAGAATCGGTTCCATTCTGGCTACCACTACGGTTGATGGTGTATACGAGCACACGAAGTATATCTGCGATAGATTACACGGTACCAAAATCGAGAATATCTGGAATTACAAGATAGACGGTAAAAATCCGTTCATCGTTACCAAATTCTTCCACCCGTCCGGTGAGGCGGAATACGCTTCCTCCTTCTCCATCTACGAGGAAAACGGAGCCTATCGTTTGGAATCTCATTGGAACCTGTCCGATTATACCGAGAATGATAGCTATTTCAACTTCCAAGTGTGGGCGAATAATCCGGCTAACTTGGAGAATATCGTGCAAAATATCCTTGCTTTAATCAAGGAGGAGGCACCTATTGACTTATACAATTGCGGCGCGGCGCCTAACTTGTTCGTGGAGCAATTGTCCTATAAGAATCACAAGCTTACCATGGACGTCATCAATAAGCCGGCTTCATTGGGTATCCAAGTGGAAGGGAATACCCTTGATACGGAAACCAGCAACGAGGAGGAAATCATGGGCGCCTACGGTTTGGACGGTGGTTTGAGACAACAAATAGAAATCCACACGGACGGAATTTATGGCCTAGGATTAACCCTCAATCACGAGAAGCAAACGGTACCCGACGGTATCTACTATGCCGATGGTTCCTGGGGCTTGGATTACTTGCCGGAGGAGGCAACAGTGGATCGTTTCGAAATATTCTCCGACGGTGCGGTTCCCGCAGAGGATGCTTATAAAGTGGAACGAAATATTGAATTGACGGGCCAGGTATCCGGAAAAATGGCGGTATACCGTTCCCTAAATGCGGCATATCGTCCGGTTGATTTGAGCAACTACAATACGCTCGGTTTCACGGCGTCCGGGAACTTCACCTTGGAGGTTACCATTGTTAAGAACAGCGTACACGAATGGGAGGAACACATGCGTACCTCCGTTTACGTAAACGGTGACGACCAGCGCATCGTATTGCCGGTATCTCGCTTCTCTTCCCCGCAAGGGCAGTTGGATTGGTCCGATGTGAAAATGATCGTATTCTCCGTTTTACATTTCGATCAAAGCGAGGCTTTCGAGCTAGGTTTAAATGACGTTGTTTTCTCCAACGAAACCGAAAACACGGATTATTCCCAGTTGGCACCGGGAGAAGGAATGCTTTTCCCGAATCCGGTAAAAACAACCGCGCAAATCGTATTTAATTCACCGGCAAATACGAAATATACCTATAGATTATTCTCTGCTTCGGGTGTTCTGGTGGAGGAAATCCAAGGAAATGCCATCATTGGATTAAACGAGGTTCTTGTTCGTAATAATAATTATCCTACCGGTGTTTATTGGTATGAAATTGTACCGGAACAAGGAAATAAAATCCAAGGAAAAGTTATGATGACGGATTAATTTTAGGATGATAAAATAAAACTGCAGGATTGTCTCGAATATTCGAGGCAATCCTTTTTTTAGGTCGGAACCGACCGCTGCACCCAAAGACGAGGGTTTTAACCCTCGGGGGAAATAATAAAAAATCAAAAAGGACGAATCATTTTAAAATCTTTGGGGAGTTGAATCGTATCACCCAAGGAATTAATTATGGATGTTTGAAGAATATTTAAAAACCGTTTTTTCGCGAAATTAGAATGCGTAACCAATCCTATTTCCCTAGTGGGTACGGGTTGAACCAAAGGATATATAAAACGTCTGTCAACCAATGAGTTATTTTCAATCGCAAGCCTAGGGAGTAAAGTAATTCCCTTACTACTTTTTACCAATTCAATTAATGATAAAACGGAGCCGCTACTATATACCAGATTCCCTTTTACCGTTCGTTGTTTTCTAAGGCTACATATTTTTTCAATTTGATTTCTCATACAGTGACCTTCCTCTAATAACCACAATCTATCAAAATCAATATCACCCACCGTATATTTTTTTCCCTTTTTTCCTTTCCTTGTATCGTACACTAGAAAATCCTCCTGAAATAAGGGATATTCCAATAAATCCGAATCCGAAAGCGGGGTAGAAACGATACCGGCATCCAAGTCCCTTAATTTAATTTTATTGATGATTTCCTCAGTCGTAATTTCAAAAATTCTAAACTCGATATTGGGATAATCCGAAGTAATTTTATTTAAAAACCGAGGAAGAAGAAATGGGGCAATGGTCGGGATAATACCGATTTTAAATTCCCCGTTTAATTCCCCTTTTGCTTCCCTAACGATTTCGTTTAAATTTTCGAATTCCCTTTTTATCGTTTTTAATTGTTCAATAATAGCATACCCTTCAGCAGTCAGGGAAATAGGTTTCGTTTTACGATTAAAAATTTTAAAACCGATTTGATTCTCATATTTTTTTATCATCGTACTCAGGGTGCTTTGCGTAACGAAGCACTGTTCCGCCGCCTGGCTGAAACTTCCTGTTTGTGCCAAGGAAAGGATATAATTGATTTGATTTTCTTGTATTGATGCCATCAATAATTGTATTGATTTTTTAGATTGTATAGATAGGTAAACTTTCTTAGTTTTGCGGCATCTAATCAATAAAAAAGTACGCTTTATGCATCCGGAAACCAATGAAGGCGGAAAGTGTCCATTCGGGCACGGTGCTGCACTCAAGACGGGTACCTCCAATAAGGACTGGTGGCCCAATCAATTGAAACTAGATATCCTTAGACAACATTCCACCCTGTCCAATCCGATGAACGAGGGTTTTGATTATGCTGAGGCTTTCAAAAGCTTGGATTATGATGGCTTGAAGAAAGATCTGAATGATTTAATGACGGACTCCCAAGATTGGTGGCCCGCTGATTTCGGGCATTATGGTCCTTTCTTTATCCGTATGACATGGCACGCGGCAGGTACTTACCGTACCAGTGACGGTCGTGGAGGTGGAGGAACAGGCGCGCAACGTTTCGCGCCATTGAATTCCTGGCCGGATAACACCAACCTGGATAAGGCGAGAAGATTACTTTGGCCCATCAAGCAGAAATACGGACAGAAAATCTCCTGGGCGGATCTTTTCATCCTTACCGGAAACGTGGCATTGGAGTCCATGGGCTTCAAAACCTTTGGTTTCGGTGGTGGACGTGAGGACATCTGGGAATCCGAGAAAGATATTTACTGGGGTACCGAGCGCGACTGGTTAGCGGACAACCGTTACACCGGGGAGCGTGAATTGGAGCAGCCATTAGCGGCGGTTCAAATGGGTTTGATTTACGTAAACCCGGAAGGACCCAACGGTAACCCTGACCCGCTAGCGGCGGCAAAGGATATCCGTGAAACTTTTGCCCGTATGGCAATGAACGATGAGGAAACCGTAGCCCTTATCGCAGGAGGACACACCTTCGGTAAAACACACGGAGCAGCAAGTGACGAGTACTTGGAGGCAGAGCCGGAAGGCGCTAGCATCGCGCTTCAAGGAATGGGCTGGAAGAGTAACTATAAATCAGGTGTAGGTACGGATGCCATTACTTCCGGTTTGGATGTAACTTGGACGGAAACACCGACCAAGTGGAGCAATAACTTCTTCGAAAACCTATTCGGATACGAGTGGGAATTGACGAAGAGCCCCG
>JAHDDF010000424.1 GCA_020629475.1 Saprospiraceae bacterium | reverse complement strand
TATATTTTAGATACATTTTGCTTATGATATGGGAGTGAGCATAAATCCATTTACAGTTGTTGTTTTTAAGAAACTTATCCGAGTCCGCGAAAAATCCGTGTTCCGCCATGTAAGTAGATGCTTCGTCGCAGGAATATAATTCGAATTTTCCCAACCAAGTATCACTTACGGATATATCTAAGCTATCCTTTATGCTCTTTAATGATTCCTTGACTTTTTGTTTTGCTTGCTTCGTGAATTTTTTGTCAGGAAAAATTATATCCGCAATCGTTTGGGAATGGGTGTTGGGTAATAGGAACACAATAAAAAGAAAGGTTGATATGATTTTCATGTTGTTTCTTTTAGGGAATAAGATAATTTTTTGGGGTGAATAGGAATTGATAAGGCATGCTATGTTTTTGAGTTAGCATTCGAATCAAGATGCGAAAGAATATGCTCTATTGCATTTTTCTTACCTAAAAACCGCCCTATCCTCGTCTTATTCTCCCGTATATTATCAAAGACATGGCTAACGAATTCCACGAGTTTTTCCTTGGTGCCCTCCTTGATTTTAATTGGCTCGTCGCCTTCTAATACGGCTAAGATATTATGATCCACTTCCTCCAGCTCCCTCTTGGATTTATCCCAAGATTTTTCGAATTGTTCCATTAAGCCTACCGGAACGCACTCGACTATTTGCCCGGTCTTTAAGGGTTTGTCCGTAAGCACGAATACATCTAGATTATCACCGTCCTCTCCCGTTGTTCCAAGGATAAACCCGTAAGGGAAAGGATATTTTCTTGCTACGGTAATGGACTCCCGGAAATCCAATGTTTTTTCATTGTAAAGATTCTTTTGCTTGGAGCCGGCTTCGTTTTCGATGAAGACTTTGATGTTTTGCATGAGAATTAGTGCATGTAGATATTTCCTTGAATATACGGGATGATTCGGAAAGCCCTTCCTTGAAAACAATAAGTCTTATTACGTGTTTAGGATTTAAGGCAAGCACATGAGGTGCTTTGCGTGTTTTTATAATAGCTTTGCTATTTATAAAATGAGTTATTATATTGTGGTGGCGTTCTTTCCTTTTGGGCGCTGCTTGTAGCTAATAATATCCACTCAGTGTTTTAAGGCAATCGTTCCCGACCGGGAGCGTGAATTCCTGAAACAGGCAAAACCGTTTTTTTATCACTATAAAAAATGGTTCATATAATGAGCAAGGAGAAAAAGACACCTAAAATTGTTGCCGCATTAAAAGCGATCGTAAAGCCGAAAAAAGCTTCGGCTTATGACACTCCATCCAAGCAGAGACACTGGATGTATAGAAATGAGTAGGTGTTATGAATGGGACGGGATAATCAAATGTGGTTATCCCGTTCATTTTTTTGATGAAGCTAATTCAGGGCGTCATTGGATGGGTTCGAATGGTTATTATTTCGAGTGGGGTATAATATAAATAGTACGGGGCTTTCCCTGTGTATAGGAAAAGCCCCGTAAGTTCAAAACGACTTCAAGCTTCTTATGCCATCGCCGCTTCAAAGGCTTGCGCCAAATCCGCTTTGATGTCGTCAATGTGTTCTATCCCGATGCAGAGACGAATCAAGTCCGAAGTAACACCCGCTTTCAACTGC
The DNA here is from genome assembly GCA_020629475.1 of Saprospiraceae bacterium. Taxonomy (GTDB): domain Bacteria; phylum Bacteroidota; class Bacteroidia; order Chitinophagales; family Saprospiraceae; genus JAHDCE01. Next base: position 2,026 of record JAHDDF010000424.1, on the reverse strand, counting down.
TCCTCTTCCGTCAATTGGCGGTGAGTGGTGCTTGCCGGGTGGCAAGCCAATGACTTGGCATCACCGATGTTTACCAAGCGCTTGAACAAGCCTAATGCATCGTAAAATTTAACGGCATTCTCGTATCCGCCCTTGATACCGAAGGTGAGTAGGGAGGAAGGTTTTCCGCCGCAATATTTGTTAGCCAAATCGTTGTACGGGCTGCTCTTCAATCCTCCGTAACGTACCCATTCCACGTGTTCGCTATTTTCAAGGAATTCGGCTACCGCTATTGCGTTATCGCAGTGCCTTTCCATACGAAGCGGAAGCGTTTCCAATCCTTGTAGGATTTGGAAAGCGGACAATGCGGGTAAGCAGGAGCCGGTATTACGCAAGGCTACGGTACGCGCCCTAGCGATGTATGCCGCGGCTCCCATTGCCTCGGTATATACTACGCCGTGGTAGCTGGGTTCGGGTGAGGAGAATTGAGGGAATCTTTCGGCGTGTTTTGCCCAATCGAATTTCCCGCCGTCGATGATGATTCCGCCGATGGTGGTTCCGTGTCCGCCCACGTATTTGGTCAAGGAGTGTACCACGATATCCACGCCGTGCTCGATGGGTCGAACCAAGGCGGGAGTGGCTACGGTATTGTCACAAACCACGGGAACGCCCTTGGCATGCGCTGCTTTTGCGATAGCCGCTAAATCACAAATATTTCCTGCCGGGTTACCGATGCTTTCACAGTAAACGCCCTTGGTTTTATCATCTATAAGAGCGGCGAGGTCTTCCGCGCTATCACTTTTCGCGAAGCGTACCTCAATTCCTAATTGCGGAAGCATATGCGCAAAAAGCGTGTAAGTTCCACCGTATAATTGAGGCGTGGAAACGATATTGTCACCCGCAGAAGCCAAGTTGATGATGGCGTAATTAACGGCAGCGCTTCCCGCACTTACCGCAAGCCCCGCGATACCGCCTTCCAGTGCCGCCATTCTTTGTTCCAACACGTCCACGGTGGGATTCATGATTCGACTGTAAATATTACCGGGCACCGCAAGGTTGAACAAATCCGCGCCATGCTGCGCATTGTCAAACTCGTAGGCTACGGTTTGGTAAATGGGAACGGCTACGGATTTGGTAGTGGGTTCCGTTTCGTATCCCGCATGGATCGCTAAAGTTTCTTTTTTCATTATTGGATTTTTTTGAACGTCTTACACATTAATTTTAGATCGTATCGCCTTCCTGATGTAATCATGTTCGATCAAGAAAGCATCATGCCCATAAATGGACTTGATTTCAAAATATTCGGCATTCGGTATGTGTTTGGCTAGGAACTGTTGTTCGGCTACGGGGACGAGGAGATCGGATTCGAAACCGATGACTACGGTATTGCAATGTATTTGGGCTAATACTTCTTCAATACTTCCTCGGTGTCTTCCTACGTTATGCGTATCCAAGGCATAGAGTAGGGTGTAGTAGCATTGGGCATTGAATCGTTTGATGAATTTTTCCCCTTGGTAGTTGATGTAGCTGGATGCTCTAAAATCGGATAGGATATTAGGATCGATCTCGCTTTGCCTCAGGTTAAACGATTTTTGCGTGCGGTAGTAGGGTAGGGCAACTCCCCGGCAGGCTTTTAATGCCTTGACTCCCGCTTCTTCCGTTTTGTGGGACAACGTTTCGTCCGACTGTAGAACCAACCTCTGGGCTTCGTGTATTGAAATTGCCCAAGGGGATTCCCGGGAAGAGCAACACAATAATACGAGGTTTTTGATTTTTTCTTTTAGCAGGATGGTGACTTCTTGGGCAATATTTCCGCCGCAAGAACCTCCAATGAGAAGGTGGATTTGTTCTATCCCGAAATGCTCCAACAATTTGATGTGCAGCTTGGCGGTGTCCCGAATGGTGAAGAAGGGGAAATCCAAGCCGTAGATTTCCTTGGTTTTCGGGTCTACTTGCTTGGCGGAACTGGTTCCGTAGGGAGAGCCGAGATTATTGGCGCAAATGATGAAGTATTTGTCCCAATCAAAAATATCCCCTTTACCGAAGA
>JAHDDF010000021.1:14399-22330 GCA_020629475.1 Saprospiraceae bacterium | reverse complement strand
GAACAACAGAATTGCTTAGTATAGCCTAACATCTGAGAAAAAATGCCCTCGAATCTAATCATCGACGTAGGAAACACGAGGACCAAGGCATACGTTTTTACCGATGCCTTGACCGTTTCCGAACGATGGGTAACGGATGCGGGAGGCTTTGATGAAATAAAGGCTCAAGTAAAAGGAAGGCAGGATATTCAATCCTGTATCCTTTCCGCTTCGGGAAAAGTACCCGAAGGCGCGGAGGAATTCCTTGCAGCGGAATTCAATTATCTCCGGTTGAAAACGGAAACGCCCTTGCCTATAGGGAATACGTACCGTACACCCAATACCCTAGGAAAAGATAGGATTGCTGCCGTTACCGGTGCCAGTGTCCTTTATCCGGGAAAGAATTGCTTGGTGATTGATACAGGGACTTGTATTACCTATGATCTTATCAATGCTGCGGGTATTTACCTAGGCGGGAATATCTCCCCCGGTATGCGAATGCGCCTTGAGGCAATGGATAAATTTACGGCGGCTTTGCCTGCCGTCGAACCTGAAGGGCTGGATTCGGACTGTGGGTATAGTACGGAGTCCGCCATGCGTGCCGGCGCGGTTTGGGGCTGGGCGCTGGAAACGGAAGGGTTTATCCGCCGTTTTACCCAAAAGGTGGGCGAGGTAGAGGTTATCCTCTGCGGTGGTGATGCCTCTTTATTGCAACAATTATTGGAAAGAACCTCCACGGTGAGGCAAGATATCCTTGCCGTGGGATTGAATAAAATTTTGAACCATAATGTCGAACAAGCGTAACGCTATCATCCTCGGCTTCGTTTTCCTTCTTTTTACCGTGGCAGCCATTGCCCAACCCAAGGAGAATGATCCTTATACCATTATCGGTATCGGAAACATTAATGACATGAATTTCGCTAATGTTGCCGCCATGCCGGGTTTAAGTGCCACCTATCACGATCCCTTTTTCATCAACGTACAGAACCCTGCCTCTTATGGGCACCTTCAGCTCGCTACTTTCACGGGTGGTGGGTATTACCAGTTCAAGAGCGTGAAGACAAATGCTCAAACAGCGGGTATCAACACGGGTAACTTGTCCTATTTTTCCTTGGGACTACCCTTCATTAATTCCTTGAACCGTTTGAGCCACCGGAAACAGAAGCCTTACCAATACGGTATGACTTTTAACTTGGTGCCGTTTACCCGTACGGGATATAATATGGAGGTGTCCACGGATATTCCGGAAATCGGTGAGGTGAGAAGTACATTTGAAGGAGATGGAGGAACGTATAAATTCCTTTGGGGAAATGCGTTCCGCTACAAAAACATTTCCGTGGGATTGAACATGGGTTATGTTTTCGGAAGAACAAGTAGTGAGCATTGGGACTATTTTTCCGATTTCTTTGATGAATACCGTAACCGGTATATCACCGAAACTTCCGTAAACGGTTTTGTTTGGAATGCGGGTGTGATGTACGAGTACGTTTTGCCGAAAGACGAGGAAGCGCTGAAAGAAGATAAAAGACGTACAAGAATCACCTTTGGGGCATTCGGGAATTCTAAAAGTTCGGTTAATACAAAGACCGATTACCTATATGAACGTCGTCAAGCATTGAACGGACTTGTGACCGATGTGGATACCATAGTCCAAACATTAGACGGTGCAGGTACGATTGACCTTCCTGCCGAGGTTGGATTCGGGGTTATGATAGCCAAGGATCAGACTTGGAAAGTAGGTGTGGATTATACCTTTACCGGGTGGTCAGGATACGCTAACTCCAACAATAACACAACTTTAACAGACGCTTTTAGGTTAGCTTTAGGCGCGGAGTTCGTTCCTGATTACAAGTCGTACAATAAGTACTATAAAAGAATGCGTTACAGGTTTGGCGCGTTTTACAAGACCGACCCGAGATCTGGTAACGAAGCGTTAAATGGTGATGATTTCAACCATTATGGCTTCACCTTCGGAACAGGGCTTCCTTTGAAATTGCAAAAAAGGACTCTACCTTCATTCCTAGATTTAGGAGTCGAAGTCGGCAGATACGGCGCGCCTGATATCATAAATGAGACCTATATTAAAATGACGGTAGGTTTCACTTTGAACGACGATCTTTGGTTCTTTCAACGTAAATACGATTGATAAAATGAAACTCAACAAAATCTACTCTTTCTGCCTTACGGCGATGTGCTTTTTGATGGTTCAATCCGCTTTTGCGCAATGCGAAACGTGGAACGCATCACCGAACAAGGACGCTTTAGAAAACGAACACATCTTCTACCGTGATTTGGTGAAAGCCGAAAAATGGGCGGAGGCTTACCCGAAGTGGCAAAAGGTCTATAAGGCGGCTCCTGCCGCGAACGGTCAAATCGCTACGCATTACCGTGATGGTCGTACCATCATCGGGAAATTGTATGCCGCTGAAACCGATGCTTCCAAGCAGGAGGAAATGAAGGCTACCTTCATGAAGCTTTACGACCAAGAATTGGAGTGCTACCCAAAGGACAAGAAAGGCAACGATAAAACCGCCATTCTTGCTGAGGATAAAGCATACAACTTATACTACGTTTTCAACGAGCAACGCGATATTATTTTCGACGTGTTGGAAGCATCCGTTCCTGAAACCGGAAACAATACCGGTTACGGAATCATCTATCCCTACGCGGATATTGCCGTTACCTTCTTTGGCGACGGAAAAATCGACGCGGATAAAACATTGTCCATCCACAAGGCAATCAATGATATTTGCGACCATAACATCGCCAACAACAAGAAGTATAGTGCTTACTACCAGCAGCAAAAGGATTTAGCGAACCAACGCTTTGATTCCGTTGCTGACGCACTTTTCGGTTGCGCTTACCACTTGCCTAAAATCCAGGCGGAGTACGATGCGGACCCGAATAACCCGGCCGTTTACAAGGCGGTTTACGATAAGCTTTTGGAAAAAGGCTGCGGGAAAGAAGAAGCACTTGTAAAAGAAGTTTACGCAAAAGTAAAGCGTGATGCTGACGCACGTAATGCCGAGCTTGCGGAGAAGCGTGCCGCGGATATCGCTTCCCAAAAAGAGGAGTGGGCACAAAATAACCCGGCTATCATGGCACAGCGTGCTTACAAGTCCGGTGATTACCAAACTGCCGTTGCCAAGTACAAGGAGGCAATTAACGTAGAAACCGATGCTTCCAGAAAAGCAAGCTACCACTATTACCTAGCGGTAACTTACGGAAGAAAGTTGAAGCAAATGAGCCAAGCCAAAACCCACATCAAAAGCGCATTGGGCTTAGACCCAAGCATGGGTAAGGCATATAACCTTTGGGGTGACCTTATCGCGGGTTCCGCTAGAAGCTGCGGTAGCACGCCGTTCAAGCAGCGTTGCGTTATCCTTGCGGCATTGAGCAAGTGGAGAAAAGCGAAATCCGTTTCCTCCGATCCGCAAGTGCAATCCGATGCGGGGGGTAAGATTTCCAAGTATGCCGGACAAGTTCCTGATAAGGAGATGATCTTCTTGAATGGTAAAAAGCCCGGACAATCCGTATCCGTTGGATGTTGGATTGGGGAATCCGTTACTCTTCCCTAATTATTGGAAGAGATTGAAATGAATGAATAAAAAATCCCGCTAGTATTACACTAGCGGGATTTTTTTATTGCTCCTTCTTATCAACATCCAAGGAATGCGGTTCCTCCCCTAGGGATTCACCCGGACGTTTACGGCGTTCCTTTTCCGCTTCCTCCAAGCGCTTTGCCTTAAATTCCGCATCGGCGGCATCAAAGGCATTGATGATTTTCTTCACCAAGCGGTGGCGGACCACGTCATCGGCGGTAAGCCGTACCACACCGATTCCTTCCACGTCCCCTAGTATATCCAAGCTTCTACGAAGCCCGGAGGTAACGTTCCTCGGTAAATCGATCTGGGAAAGGTCTCCCGTTACGATACATTTAGCGGAAGGTCCCAAGCGTGTCAGGAACATTTTTAACTGACCTACGGTACAGTTCTGTGCCTCGTCCATGATAACGAAAGCATTATCCAAGGTCCTACCGCGCATAAAAGCCAGGGGCGCTACCTCGATAACCCTCGTGCTAATGAGTTGATCCAGCTTCTCGTGCGGAATCATATCATCCAAGGCATCATAAAGGGGGCGTAGATACGGATCCACCTTGTCTTTTAGATCGCCCGGAAGGAAACCCAAGTTTTCCCCTGCCTCAACGGCAGGACGGGTCAAGATGATTTTCCTGACCAATTTATTTTTCAACGCACGTACGGCAAGCGCCACGGCGGTATAGGTTTTACCCGTACCTGCGGGACCGATGGCGAAAACCACGTCGTGCCCCTCGCTGGACTCCACCAATCGTTTTTGGTTGCGGGTTCTTGCCTTGATGGGCTTTCCGCCACGACCGTAAACGATGACGCCGTTCTTATCCGACTTACTACTCAGTTGATTCTTGAAAGGATTGTCACCACCAAGGATTTCCTTTACGTTTTCCACTGAAATATCATCGTATTCCTTGAGGATACGAATCATCATTTCAATATTATCCTTGAGACGTTGGGTGTGTTTCTTCTCGCCAATCAAACGGATTTGGTCACCGCGCGCAATGATTTTTACTTCAGGATATGCTTTTCGGAGGAGGTTGAGTTTGACATTGTTCCGACCGAGTAAATCGACCATGTCAACGCCTTCTAATTTCAATGTTATTTCGCTCAATATGCTTTTTTTAGCTAATTAACGTTGGTTCCTACCAATTTAAGACATAGGATCAAATTTTCTATTTTTGTAGGAACGTTTCTTTACGAGGTTGCACAAAAATAATACCTCGTCATCGGACAAAATGGGAAATTAGGAACTTCATGACAAAATAGGGGTTTAGATTTTCCTCCAAAAAATGAATTTATGCAAATCGTGACGCTCACAACGGACTTCGGCTTATCGGACCACTACGCCGGGATGATAAAAGGGGCGTTGCTTTCCAAGAACCCGTCCTTGAACATTACCGATATCACGCACAACGTGAAAAATTTCGATATAGTTCACGCCGCCTTCATGCTTCGTAATACTTATCCTGAATTCCCGGAAGGAACGATCCACTTGGTTAGCGTAAAGAATTTCCATGAAAAGCGCAGTGATTTTATCGTTTGCCGTATGAACGGTCATTTTTTTGTGGGACCGGACAATGGTCTTCTTTCCTTGGTTTTCCAGAAGGAACCGGATGCGGTATACCGTTTGGAATGCCCGGAGGGAGTCCTAGGCATGAAATCTGTTTTTGCTAATGCGGTGGCGCATATCGCCGAAGGAAAACCCTTGGAAGAGATAGGGGAAGAGAAGGAAAGTATCGAACAAAGAATTAGCCTTCAGCCCGTAGTAGCTTTGGGGACCATTCGTGGTGCCGTGGTTCATGTGGATAATTACGGGAACGTAATCCTGAATATTACCAAGGAAATGTTTAGCCGCGTAGCGGATGATCGCTCCTTTGAGATATTTTTTAAAAGGAACCACCCTATCCGGGAAATTAGCCGTAGTTATTCCGATGTTCCCGTTGGGGAATTGCTTTGCTTGTTTAATTCCGCAGGGCATATGGAAATCGCTATTAACATGGATAGCGCTTCCGAAAAATACGGGCTAAGGCGGGAGGATACCGTAATTATCCAATTCGGGAGATAAGAATCAAGCAAAGGAAACCGCCGAAATAAAAATTCATCAGTCGCATGTTTGATTTTCAAGAGCACACCCATAGAAGGTTGAATATCCTTACGGGAGATTGGGTTTTGGTATCCCCGCACCGGATGAAACGTCCTTGGCAAGGGAAAACGGAAACGCCTTCCATGAATGACCGCCCCGCTTATGACCCGAAATGCTACCTGTGTCCCGGGAATTTTAGGGCAGGGGGTACCGTCCAAAACCCGGATTACAAGGGCACCTTCGTTTTTGATAATGATTTTATGGCAATTACCCCGGATATTCCGGAAGGTGATTTTAACGAGGAAGACTTACTCGTGGCAAAAAGCGAGCGTGGGCTATGCCGCGTGATTTGCTATAATCCCAGGCACGATTTAACCATGGGGTCCATGTCCGCTGGTGAAATGCGGAAAGTAGTGGATTTGTGGAAGGCGCAATACGAGGAATTGGGAGCGAAATCCTTTATCAATTATGTCCAAATTTTCGAAAACAAGGGGCAAGAGATGGGGTGTAGTAATCCACACCCTCACGGACAAATCTGGGCGCAGAGTTCCTTTCCCAAGGAAATTGAGAAGGAATTTGAACGCCAGTCCGCGTATTTTGATGCCAAAGGGAGAACCTTGCTTTCGGATTATCTTTCCTTGGAATTAAGGAGGAAGGAGAGGGTCGTTTGCGAGAATGATAATTTTGCGGTATTGATACCCTTTTGGGCGGTTTGGCCTTACGAGACCATTGTTATTGCTAAAAGACCTGTGAGTAGTCTTTCCGGCATGACGGAGCAGGAGCTGGATGATCTCGGTGAAATCATGCGCAAAATCACTGCTGCATACGATAGGGTGTTTGATTGTTCTTTTCCGTATTCAATGGGATTACACAATGCACCTACGGATGGCAAGGAACATCCCGAATGGCATTTTCATATTCACTTTTACCCACCCCTACTTCGTTCAGCAACGGTTAAAAAGTTTATGGTGGGATACGAGATGATGGGTGAACCACAGCGTGACATTACCGCGGAATACGCGGCGGAAAAACTTCGTCATTGTATGGTTTGAAATTAGCATCTTTTGAATAAAAAAACCCTGCTTTGATACGTGTCAAAGCAGGGTTTTTAGGTTTTGTTGCCCAAGAGTTTTACATGAACTCGATTGGGTTGATTTTATCATCTTTTACGGAAAAAGCGGAAGGGAATTCTTTCTTGATAATGTATTTGATGCGTTCCGTTTCCAGCTTATTGCGACAAGCGCCCACCTTCAATTTGTAGTTGGGTGCGTCAAAAGTCCAAACCGGGGTGAATTGCGGGTATTTGCGGATAAGATCCGATTTGACCTGCTCCATTTTTCTTCGGTCGGAAGTAGAAAGGATTTGCACCCTCCAGCCTGAAGTTTCCGTTCTTGCCTTGTTTTGTGATACGTAGCGTGTCATGATGGAGGAAACCTCCGGTTGCTCATTGATGGAAACTTGTGCTTCCCCTTGGCTAATCCCCAAGCCCAAGAAAATGACGGCAAAGAAAAGAATGCGTTTCATGGTCGAATTTTTTGCGAAGGTAAGGAAAACTTCCTAGCCTTTAATAATGGCGATACTTGCGGAACAGCCTAACCTATCGGCACCTGCCCGGATAAGCTCTTCCGCCTGTTCGCGGGTACGGATACCGCCTGATGCCTTGATTTTCGCCTTGCCGCTAAGATGCTCCTTAAGGAAGCGGATGACATCGGGTTGGTTGCCCTTTCCGTTATAGCCGGTGGATGTTTTAACGAAGTCCGCCTCGCATTCCGTACAAATTTCACAAAGCTTTAAAGCTTCTTCACGGGTAAGAAAGTCCGTTTCCAATATGAATTTGATGGTTTTGGAGCGCATGTGCGTCATTCTTGCCATGGTATCGATGTCGTTATGGACATGATTCCAATCCCCGCTTTTTACGGCTGCGATATTGATAACGGCGTCCACCTCATCGGCACCGCAGATAAAGGCACGTTTGATTTCCTCTATTTTACCCGATGTCGGGCCGTACCCCATAGGGAAACCGATAACCGTAGAAACGGAAACCTTGGAATCCTTAAGGAATTTAGCGGCGGATTGGACAAAATAAGGAGGGACGCATACCGAGGCGAAGCCGTATTCACGGGCTTCGGCACAAATCATACGGATTTCCTCCTCCGTACAATCCGGCTTAAGAATGGTATGATCAATCATGGATGCCAGTTCGGCATCGGGCAAGTAAGGGAAGTTACCTTCCCCAAGGGTTTCATTGGCTTTCTTCATTCTTTGTTCTCGTTTTC
>JAHDDF010000021.1:0-14299 GCA_020629475.1 Saprospiraceae bacterium | reverse complement strand
TCTGAGCTGAAAGAGCCCGCGATAACCATATAAGGCGCTCCTGAGTGGTAGGATGCATTCGCTGAATTCGTCGTAGTAGGTTCCGTTGGCTTTGGTTCCGGTTTTGGGGTGCTTGTGGTAGGAGCCGTTGCCTCCGGTTTTGGTTCCGGTTTAGAAGGTGCGGAAGGAGAATCCCCCCTTGCGGAAGCAATCTCATCCATGATAGCACTTACTTCATCATCGGAATCATCAGTAGCGGGAGGGATATCTTCATTAAAATAATCTTCCTCATCATATCCTTCCGGGTAATCATCCTCTTCATCCAAGCGATACTCCGCATCTTCATCGTAAGCGTATTCATCTTCTACCGTTGCCGGGTTATTTCCTTTTCCGGTAAGATTCGTCATTCCTTTGTATACATAAAGCCCGATTGCGATAAGTGCTACGATGAACATTACCGTAATCAAACCGTCCAGTACTTTTTCCATTTCTTTTGAGTTTAGCGTGCGTAGGTGTCCTTAGGACGCAAGAAACTTTCTAAAGCAACAAAAATAAGCCTCGCCTTCGATTTTTAGCGTAATCCTTCCTGTTTCGTTACTTGGGAAGCCTTCCGCCGTCATAAGAAATGTCCCGGCTACCGGCGGCAATAAAACACAAACGTACTATCATGGAAATCAACGTTCTCGACATCGTGAGCGAATCGCTCATTGGTTTTTTTAATAACCTCTCCGCTTCGCTTCCCAATATTATAGGTGCATTACTCATCTTAATTATCGGTTGGGTTTTGGCTAAGGTAATTAAGTGGGCGGCTAAGAAATTATTGAAAGTAACCCGTTTTGATAATCTCGCGGATAGATTGGGTGTAGGAAGCTTCCTTGCTAAGGGAGGATTCAAGAGTTCCGCCTCCGGCATCTTGGCCTCTTTAGTGTATTGGACCATAATGCTAGCGGTGTTGAATGCCGTATTCAATAAATTGGGGCTTGAGGTCGTGTCCGAAATGTTAAACAGGATCATTTTGTTCATCCCGAAGATTATTGTGGCATGTATATTGTTGGTAATTGGAATGTATTTGGCTGACTTCGTTAAGAATTTGGTCATAGGTTCCCTCAAGGGAGGGAACATGATGCCATCCAAAGCAAACCGCTTCGGGACCTATGCTTACGGAGGTGTAATGTTTTTTGTATTTTGTTTTGCCTTGACCTTTTTAGGCATCGGAACTGAAATCATTATCACCGTTGTTCAAATGGTACTTGGCGGATTGGCGCTAGGTGTGGCACTTGCCTTCGGCTTAGGTGGAAAAGACTGGGCGAAAGGCATTGTAGAAAAGTATTTTCCCAAGTAATTTAATTGCTTGTAGAAATAAGAAAATTTGATTTCGATAAAAGGGGGGAAATCAAATAACCAAAGCGGTTGCTAAAAGTAGCGACCGCTTTTTTTATGTCCGTAGGTGACGAACCAAGCCATGTATTCGTCGGAAGTTTAACGTATCCTTTCAAGATGTTTATCTTTGGACATCGTTATTGCAATGAGACAAAATTGATATCACAATGAAAAAACTCACATTCATATTAGCCTTAGGAATGTTCCTATCCTTGTTTTTGGGGTGTTCCGGCAGTAAGCCCGGAGGAGGATTCAACCTCTTTAGCGTTCAACAAGACAAGGAGCTAGGGCTTCAGGTAAAGCAGCAAATCGAATCCGATCGTGCTCAATTCCCAATACTACCCGAAGCATCCAACCGCGAAGCATACCAGATTATCCGCACCATGACCAATGAAATCCTGAATTCAGGAAAGGTCCATTACAGGGACGAGTTCGTGTGGGAGGTAAAAATCATCGATGATGATCAAACCTTGAACGCGTTCTGTACCCCCGGCGGATACATCTACGTTTACACGGGCTTGATTAAGTTCTTGGAAAAGGAGGATGAGCTTGCCGGTGTTATGGGGCACGAGATTGCCCACGCTGACCAGAGGCACTCTACCCGCCAGATGACCAAGATGTACGGTATTTCCGTATTGATTGATGCCCTTGCGGGCAATCGTCAAGCTTTGGGGCAAATTACCGCGGGCTTGATAAACCTGAAGTTTAGCCGTAGTCATGAAACCGAAGCGGATACCTATTCCGTGGAATACCTAGGGAATACCAATTTCAACTGCGCAGGTGCAGCCGGATTCTTCGAGAAGATGATGGGGCAAGGCGGTGCGCCACCGGAATTCATGAGTACCCACCCTTCTTCAGAGAACCGTGTACAAAACATCCGTGCCCAAGCGGCAGGCAAAGGATGCCGCGCTACGGATAAGGCGGATCAAAGCCGTTACCAGAGGTTGAAGAGCTTGTTGTAAAAACAACCGGCTAAGAATATTTTTACGGGAAAATCACGGGTCGTGGTTTTCCCGTAATTTATTTATGACCTATAAGAAACTTAAAATAGCGCTTATTATCGCCCACGGGCTGCTCTTGGTGTTGATGGGCTTGATTTGGATGACGTGCGTAGATGAAATACCTGATTCCGTTATAGATTTATACGTATTGGATTCCGTTTTTACTTTTTCCCGCCATCATTTTGTGCTTCCGTTTTTGGTTGTTGAGCTTCTCCACTTTTTAATCTTGGTTTTCTTTTTCCGAAAGAAGGATTTCAATGTTTGGTTCTCCCTGTTTTCCTTCTTCCTAGCAGGATACGGGATATGGAAATCCATTTCATGGCTTTGGATATTACCGTGGCCGGGGGATGAACGATATTATTCCTTTTCCACGTTTGATGTGGGAGGTGGTACCGTTTGGTGGCTATTATTCTTTTATTCGCTCCCCTTTATCGCTTTTATAATTTCTATTTTGAATGTTTCCTTCGCTAAGGGAATTGATACGAAAAGGAAATTATTATTAGATAATTAATTCATGGATTCACGAAGTAAAAGATACACCCATCTCATCCCTCAATTCCTGGTTCTAATTGCTTGGCTTTGGTCTTTCATTAATGCATTTGTATCCCGTGCCACCCTTGATATCGCTTTACACGATACCTACCTCGTTCTTTTTTGGTGGCAGGTAATCATTCCTTTTCTCGTTTTTCAAGGATTGCATTTTCTTCTGATTTTCCGCTATTCCAAAAGAAGAAAACTAAAGCTTGGATTTTCGATAATTTCGGGAATCATTGGGTTGATTAGCGTTCTCTTCATAAGTAGGTACATGAATTTCACTACAGCCGGAATCCCTAGAAGATATTACTCCTTCGGAGCAGCCGATACTTCAGCAATAACGGACCTTTTTCTAGGGTTGGGAGGATGGGCGTCTATGGTTTTAATAACCTTGTTTTTCTTGTCGTTTTTTGTAAGTTTTATCAATGTCTATTTTTCTCCTAGGTTAGAAGAAAAAAAGGAAGACCCCAATATTTTAGACGCGTAATTGAAAGGGAAACATCGCCGTAAGGCAAAACCCTTTTAATAATTACGTTATGAAAATCCTCAAAGACAACCCGCAAGTGTTTCAAATTGTCCCTATATCATTCATGCTCATTTCCTTTCTTGCTTTTGACGCAATGGGAAAAAGCCCGGTAATGATAGATGTTTCCCTTAACGGGAGTGATTTTAGGTTACCGGTGAAAATCATGCTTATGGCATTATTGATTTTCCAATCATGCGTGTTACTAATGAAATTCCTCTTTGGAAGGGGACGGAAAATAAATCCCTACGGATTCCTTTTTGCCAATGGTTTCATGTTATTCGGGGTATTGGGATGGCTTTATGCCATTCTGGTAAAAGCCCCGGGTTTTGATCCTTACATATCAAATGGAGGTCATATTACCCCGTGGTCTATAGCTTACGTTTCAGGAATTTTCTTGATTCTGGCTTTCTTTTTAACGAGCTTGAACTATATGATTTCACCCAAATACAAACTACCCGTAAAAACATGATATTCTAGATGGATATTCCTAAGGTCATTATTAAACTCATTCCGGCTTTTACCTGCTGGGTCTTGTCTTTTATCCAAGTGGATTTTTTAATGCAAACCCGCAGGGATTCCTTATATTTAAATATTAATCCAACGGGCTTGAATTACAATATGGACCTGAGCGGATTTGCTATTTGTGTTGTATTCCTGTCCTTTTTATTGGGCTTGTATTGCTTTTATAAAAGGGAAAGTACTCAAGCACCGCTATTATGGGCAATGGGCTTGTCGGCATTGCTCCCGTTTTCGGTTTTACAACGCATATGGAACGAGTATTACGGGGAATTATCCTCCTTTTTGAGTACGGGAAATACGTACAGCCCCGTTCTAGGGCTCAACTTCGACGAACTCAGCCTCGGTCTTATGGCAGCTTGTTTGCTTCTTCCCGTTATCGTAGTCATTACCCACCTAGTATTCGAGAAAAAGGAGAAAACGGAACTCGTTTCCGCTTCGGTTTTGGACGCCGTGGTATAGACCGTTTTTCTTTTCCTAATTTTGCCCTTAATGGGCAATGATATCCAAGGCGAAATTACCAAGACCGGTATCCGGTTTTTATTGGAAGAACCCTTCTACGGGCACGTATTCTCAGGAATGCTCCGCGTAGTATCCGAGGAAACCAAAACCGTTTCCGTGGGTATGAGCGAAGGGCGCCCTGCCCTTTTCATTAATCCCGAATATTGGAATGAGGAACCTGACGAGGAACTCCGTTACGGGATGCTTAAGCATCAATTATTACACCTAGCGCTCAAGCACCCTTTTCAAAGAACGGATTATCCGAATAAACACATTTTCGATATCGCGGCGGATCTGGTCGTGAACCAATACATCCGCCCTTCACGCCTTGCATCCGATGCCGTTACGATGGAGCGCTTTCCGCAATTTCGGAAATTCATGGGCAAGGACGTCGGGTTTTATTACCGGAAACTCTTGGAATTACAAGAACAAGGAAACGACGGTAATTTCCCGGATGAGAACGATGATAGCCTACAGCAACACCGTCCTTGGTCTAATATCGGTAACCAAGCACAGTCCGAAAAACGAATCATGGAATCCATCGTGGATGATATGATGGTGCAATCCGTGGAACGTTCCGATGAAAAACTAATGGGCGTTCTTCCGGGAGGTCTATTGCGTTATCTCAAAGAGAAATTAAATCCTAAACCACCCGTTTTGGATTGGCGGCGTGTCCTTCGGCTTTTTACGGGGAGCGGAAGAAAGACCTCCTTGAAAAATACGCTCCGGAGACCTTCAAAAAGGTATGGCACCGTTCCCGGAATCAAAATCAAGAAAAAGCAAAGAATTGTGGTAGGAATCGATACTTCGGGTTCGGTCACGCCGAAAGAGCTGCAGCTTTTCTTTTCGGAAATCCACCATATTTTTAAGCAAGGGGCGGAAGTTCTAATCGCCGAGTGCGATGCGGCTATTCAAAGGACGTACGAGTACAAAGGCATTCCGCCTGTTGAGGTAGCCGGTGGAGGGGGTACCTCCTTGGATCCAGTTCTTGAATGGGCAAATAATGAAGCAAAACCGGACATCATCGTATACTTAACCGATGGCTTTGCACCTGAACCATCCATCCAAGTTATTGCCCCCGTATTATGGTTGATTACGGATGACGGTATAGAGCCCGGTTCTCCGGAATGGAAAAATCTGCCGGGGAGAAAAGTAGTTTTAAAGACCTGAGAATCCTTTGAACGGGCGACCCTATTTTGGCGTTATTCAAGCGGATGAAACATTTCTCCCCGGAAAGCCGTAATTTTGCAGTCGATTTTCGGAAACAAAAAAATATTTCTACATGCAAACCGCATCCGAAGTGAAGTACAAAGTAAAAGATATCAACCTAGCGGCCTGGGGTCGTAAGGAAATAGAATTGGCGGAAGCCGAAATGCCGGGCCTAATGGCACTCCGTGATAAGTACGGGGAATCCAAGCCTTTGGCGGGCGCTCGTATCGCCGGTTGTTTGCACATGACCATCCAAACCGCTGTTCTTATCGAGACATTGGTTGAGTTGGGTGCTGATGTTACTTGGTCTTCCTGTAATATCTTCTCTACGCAAGATCACGCTGCCGCTGCCATCGCTGCTGCGGGTATTCCCGTTTTTGCTTGGAAAGGCATGAATGAGGAGGAGTTTGATTGGTGTATCGAGCAAACACTTTCCACCTTTAAGGATGGTAAGTCTTTGAACATGATTTTGGATGATGGTGGTGATTTGACCAACATGGTTTTGGATCGTTACCCTGAATTGGTTGCTGACATCAAGGGGCTTTCCGAGGAAACGACCACCGGTGTTCACCGTTTGTACGACCGTATGAAAAACGGTACGCTTCCGATGCCGGCTATCAACGTAAATGACTCCGTTACCAAGTCCAAGTTCGATAACAAATACGGATGTAAGGAATCCTTGGTGGATGCTATCCGTCGTGCTACCGATGTAATGATGGCAGGAAAAGTTGCCGTTGTTGCCGGTTACGGTGACGTAGGTAAAGGTTCAGCGGCGTCCCTTCAAGGAGCGGGTTGCCGTGTTATCGTTACTGAAATTGATCCGATTTGCGCGCTTCAAGCGGCTATGGACGGTTTCGAGGTGAGGCGTATGAAGGATGCTATTCCTCGCGCCAATATCGTAGTAACCGCAACTGGAAATAAAGATATCATCACGGAGGAGCACTTCCGTTTGATGAAAGATAAAACCATCGTATGTAACATCGGTCACTTCGATAATGAAATCGATATGGCATGGTTGAACACCACTTACGGTGATGCCAAAGTGGAAATCAAGCCACAAGTAGATAAGTACACCATTGATGGTACCGACGTGCTCGTTCTTGCTGAGGGGCGTTTGGTAAACTTGGGTTGTGCTACCGGTCACCCGTCTTTCGTAATGTCCAACTCCTTTACCAATCAAACATTGGCGCAGTTGGAGCTTTGGGAGAATTCCGAAAATTACGAAAACAAGGTTTACATGCTTCCTAAGCACTTGGATGAGGAAGTAGCACGCTTGCACCTAGCTAAAATCGGCGTTGAATTGGAAGAACTTTCCAAGGACCAAGCGGATTACATCGGTGTTGAGGTGAAAGGACCGTTTAAGCCGGAGTACTACAGGTACTAAGCTTCGCTGCACAGTGAGGGGGTGACTCAAAGTCACCCCCTCACTTGCTGCACAGGATCGAAAAAGCCCGCGCTTCCATTAGGAGCGCGGGCTTTTTCGTTGGGATTCGTAGGACGACTACAGTCGTCCTACGAATAATCCCGAGAATCCAAACGCAAGCGTTTACTTCTTCAAAAACTTGCTCAAAAGACCCATGGCGTCATCCAAAGGATTGCCGTCGCCATCAAAATCTAGAAGTTTCAAGAAACTGCCCACGCCGCTTTGCTGCTGCATGGAGGATTGTTGGTTGGTCATGAAGCCCATCAAGTCCGTTACGCTAAAGCCTTGGGATTGCTGTTGCTTGCCCATTACCGCCATAACGATAGGTGCTAATTTTGCCATCAAGCCCAGAGTGGATTGTTGATCCAACCCGGCGTGTTGACCGATGTTGCGGGAAATTTGCTCTTGCTTAGGTCCGAACAAGTGATTCAAGATACCCATACCGTTAGCGGTGCGCTCATTTACCGGATTGGGGCGCTCTGGGTTCAAGTAGTCCCCGATATTGTCAAGAAGACTTCCGTCGTGATCATTATTCAAGGCATTAAACAATGAGGAAGCACCTTCTTGTGAAGAAGTAGCGTTCTTCGCCATTGCACCGATAAGGGTAGAAAGAATACCGTTGGTAGCGGCTGCGGTTTGTTGTTGGTTACCGCCTGACTGACGTACCAATTGGTCCATTACGCCTTCGGTAAGTTGTCCTTGGATAAGTTGCATTAAATCCATAAGTAGTGACTGATTTGATTTTCAAGTGATAAAAAACAGGAAGTCTCGTGTACGTTTCTATTATATTGACGCAGACTTTGCCTAAAAGTCATCATAAAAATCCGGAAAGTAAAGCACGCACGTTTTTTATCCTAATGAATTTACCTTATCCTACTTCTTTAAACCCCTTTAATAATTGTTACCTTTAGGCACGTAAAGGACATTGAAATAATGCAGGATCAAACCCTATTACTTCGCCCTCATGCGGAGAATGCTTTTGCCTCGGAATTAGAGGCGCTTTCCAAGTTAGACGATAAGTTTAGACCCCAAGGCTGGAAACTCTCCCCTTGGGCGGTGGTAACTTATATTCTTGGCGGAAAATTAGATAACGGTCTAGAAATAGAACCGAAATATTTCGGTAGCCGAAGATTGATTGAGGTTGCGGTAGCCACCTTAGCCACGGATCGGGCACTACTCCTAATCGGTGTTCCCGGTACCGGGAAAACATGGTTATCGGAGCATCTGGCGGCGGCCGTTTCCGGCAATTCGAAGCTGCTGGTACAAGGAACCGCAGGAATGAGTGAGGATTCCCTGCGCTACGGCTGGAATTACGCCAAGCTTTTATCCGAAGGTCCCTCACCGGATGCCTTAACGGCAAGCCCGGTTATGACGGCAATGCGTGAAGGAAAGATCGCGAGGGTAGAAGAGTTGACGCGTATCCCTTCTGATGTACAGGATACCCTGATTACTTTATTGTCCGAAAAAACGCTTCCTGTTCCTGAATTGGGAACTGAAATTCAAGCACAAAAAGGCTTTAACGTAATTGCTACCGCTAACGATAGGGACAAAGGCGTAAACGATTTGTCTAGCGCCCTTCGTCGTCGTTTTAATACGGTGGTTCTTCCTTTACCTAATACCTTGGAAGAAGAAGTAAAAATCGTAAAAACAAGGGTAGAAAAAATAGGAAGAAGCTTGGAGCTTCCTGCTGATGAAGCACCCATCAAGGAAATCAAGCGATTGGTCACCATATTCCGCGAGTTACGCCAAGGAAAAACCGAAGACGGGAGAACCAAACTTAAGGTGCCTTCCGCAACCTTGAGTACAGCGGAAGCCATTTCCGTTATCAATTCCGGACAAGCCCTAGCCGCTCATTTTGGTGATGGGTTATTAAAGGCACACGATCTAGCTGCAGGTATAACAGGAGCCATCATTAAGGACCCGGTCCAAGACAAAAATGCTTGGGAGGAGTACCTGGAAACCGTAGTCCGCGAACGTAAAGATTGGAAAGACCTATACCGCTCTTGTAAAGAATTACTTTAAAAGCCTCGGAGAGGCGCCCGGTCATGAGATACGAGTGGATATTTTTCGATTTGGATAATACCCTCATGGATTTCGAAAAGGCATCCAAGAAGGCGTTTTCCGCCATGTTGAAGGAATATGGCATCAGGGAATCCATGTTGCATTATCCCAAGTACGAGGAAGTAAATAACCGTGTTTGGAAGTTATTCGAAGAAAAGAAAATTAATGCGGAAACGCTCCGTGGAAAACGCTTTGATGATTTTTTCTACCACGCTAAAATCAAGGGGATAGATCCCTTCGAAGCCAATGCTTCCTATCTCAATCATTTGGTAGAGTTTACCACAATGCTAGAAGGTTCTAGAGAATTATTGGATCGCATCGCCGGTAAGGCGAAAATGGCGATTATTACCAATGGTTTAAAGGAAGTACAACGCCCAAGGCTAAAGCGATTGGGCGTTAAGGATTACTTTGATGTGATTGTCGTTTCCGATGAAATTGGTGTAGCTAAACCCGATGCCGGATTTTTTGATCATGCCTTTAATGAGTCGAATCATCCCGACAAAAACCAAGTACTTGTAGTAGGGGACGGTTTAAATTCCGATATCAGGGGAGGAATCAACTACGGTGTGGATACCTGCTGGGCAAGGCTATTCAAGCAAAAGGATTACGCCAATTTAAAATACACCTACAGTATTACAAGACTTGATCAATTAGATGAAATAATTGGCTAATTGCTAAAAGCCAAGTCCTAAAAGCTAACTCATGTCAGACATCTACGCCTTCGAAATCCAAGAAATCAAAGATAGGACCGTTACCATTTTCGCTCAAATCGTACACCCCGATGTGGATTGGGTAGAGGATACCAAGAATTTTGCATTGCAGGTTTTGATGGAGCCTTTTTATCACATCAAGAAAGGGTACGTGTATAATTCCGCTTGGCAATCTTTTCCGTTTACACAAGAAGAGGGAAACGGATTCTTGGAATCCCATCCCTTGAAGGAGCAGTTGGATTATTGGTTGGAATTGATGCATGGCAGGGAAGTGGAAAGCTCCGAGGAAGAATACAAAATGCTGACCTCAGGGAATTACGACAAGGAGAATCCTCGTTACCAAAACATGGGTTCCTACGGTGGCGGCAGTGCAGGGTGGACCATCAGTTACGGTCCGGAATACAAGGCATTTTTACGCGTAGCGGAATTAGCGATAGCCGAGGTGGAAATGAAGAACGAAAAGCACATGCCTTGGAAGCACAATTCCATGTCTTGGGAGGAGCGGGAAAAAATCACCGATGAACAATGGGACAAAATGTACGAGAATAAACCCGAATGCGAATTGATCATTACCGTCCTTAATGATAAACTACTCCACCACCTCCGTGAAGGTACTTCTTGGCGTTCCGCGATGTATGATTTTACCTATTACGCTAAATAATGAAAAACAGACCTCGGAGGTTTCTAAAACCTCCGAGGTCTAATTTTTTAAGGAAACTTCGGAAACTTATCCCAATTCGGCTTCCGCTTCTCCAAGAAAGCATTCCTTCCTTCCTCCGCTTCATCCGTCATATAACCGAGACGCGTCGTTTCACCCGCAAAGATTTGCTGACCCACCAAACCATCGTCAATCAAGTTCATGGCAAACTTGAGCATCTTAATTGCGGTAGGCGACTTACCTAGGATTTCCTGCGCCCATTGGTAAGCGGTGTCCTCCAATTCATCATGCGGGACCACGGCGTTTACCATACCCATTTCATAGGCTTCCTGCGCGGAATAATTTCTTCCAAGGAAGAATATCTCCCGCGCACGTTTTTGTCCGACTTGACGAGCCAAGTAAGCGGAACCGTACCCGGCATCATAACTCGCTACATCCGCATCCGTTTGCTTGAAGATAGCGTGTTCCTTGGAGGCTAATGTCAAATCACAAACCACGTGCAAGGAATGACCACCACCAACAGCCCAACCCGGAACCACGCAAATTACCGCCTTGTTCATAAAGCGGATCAAACGTTGCACCTCAAGGATATTCAAACGATGGATACCATCCGCACCACGGTAACCCGTTTTATCACGTACGCGTTGGTCCCCTCCGGAACAGAAGGCGTACACACCATCTTTAGGTGATGGACCTTCTCCTGATAGAAGTATCACACCGATTTCACGATCTTCACGAGCATCCGTAAAAGCGTCCAATAATTCAAAAACCGTCTTCGGACGGAAAGCATTCCGCACCTCAGGGCGATTGAAGGCAATACGCGCTACGCCATTGCATTTTTTATAGGTGATGTCCTCGTAATCACCGGCTATTTTCCAGTCGGGTTTGGTCATTTTATTAAGATGTAAGATTCAAGATGTTTCGATGCGAAATTGGCATTACCCTTTGGCAATCGCATCAAAATATCCTCTGTAAATGGTATCGTTTTCCGTTCTCGGGGTAAATATTTCCAAGAGTGCCGGACGGTCGTTTTCCTTGAAAAAGTCAGGAAGAACTTGCGCTATTTCCTCGAAAGAAGACGCAAAATAATAATGTATCCCGAATGTATCGCAGATGCCCTTGGCATTAAGGGAATGCTTGGTTTCAAAAAAAGTTTCCAATTGGTTGGTAGAAGGCGGGCCGGGAATCATCCTAAAAATGCCTCCACCGCCATTATTGATAACAATGACCTTCAAATTGGAAGGAAGCCTTTGGTTCCAAAACGCATTGGAATCATAGAAAAAGGCAACATCTCCGGTAATGACGGTAACCGTTCTATCCGTTATCATAGCCGAACCCGCTGCCGTGGAAGTAACGCCATCAATCCCCGCTACACCCCTGTTGGAGTAATACCTCAAATCCGATCTTCCTTGGAACAATTGGCAATACCGAACAGGTGAACTATTTCCCATGTGCAAATCGGAGTCCTTAGGTAAAGCAGGGAGTAGCTCCTTGAAAACCCGCATGTCAGACCAAGGAAGTTCCTTGGTGTACGCCTTGGTTTTTTCAAGGACTTTCTCCTTTCTTTTTTGCCAAGCCGCTTGGTATGAATCGCCGTTAAGGCACTCTAGTTCCCTAAGAAAATCCAATGGGGAAATCCGCAAGTGTGTCGTCAAGGATTGAAAAACATCATGTGCTTTTTCATCCTCGGAAATATGCCAATGCTCCTTGGGGCGAAATTCCCGCAACCACAATTTTAGCTTCTTGGAAATGAAGGAATGCCCAAGGGTAATCAGTAAGTCAGGACGTAGTTCTTCCTTATCCGCGCCCGTCAATAAAGGATCAATATGCTCAAAGAACAAGGGGCTTTGAAGGTTGGAAGTATTCTCCGTAAGGATGATAACCTTCTCACCCAATCGCTCTAAAACGGAATCTAAACCGTGTCCCGGCATCATCAATCCACAAAGGATAATGATGCGATTGTATTTTTTTGCCTTATCGGCAAGATGGGGCGTGGTCGGATGGGTCGAGATTAAGGAAGAAGCATATATCCTAGGCAAAGGAACCCCCTCATAAGATTTCCGCCCGTAAAGCGGTTCCCGCAAAGGAACATTAATATGAACAGGGCCCTTGCCGGGCAACAGGCAAGCATCTATCGCCTCACAAACCATGCGGTCATTGGAGCGTAGATTATCCTTGTCCTCCGTATCGACATGAAGATGAAAGCTCTTTTTGGTATAATTAACGTACACGTCCCTTTGCCGGATGGACTGCCCTTCCCCTTGATCTATCCATTCATCAGGCCTATCGGCGGTAACCACCAACATTGGTATTTTTTGATAATACGCTTCCGCAATAGCAGGGGCAAAATTCAAGGATGCCGTTCCTGAAGTACAGCAAACTACGGCAGGCATTCCCGTTTGTTGGGCAATACCCAAGGCATAGAATGCCGCACATCTTTCATCCGGGATGCTGATGCAGTCAAAAGCGCCGTGTTCGTTAAAGGAAATAGTAAGGGGAGCGTTGCGTGAACCGGGAGAAATAATGACATGACGAATGCCTTTGGCGGCACAAATCTCCACCAAATTCCTAATGCCAATCTTATCCGATAAATTCGGGTTCACGATATACCTCTTCGATAATGTCCGACAAAGTACGGGATTTCCATCGGGTTTCCTCCAATTCCTTTTCCGGAACGGAATCCGCCGTGATACCGCCGCCCACGTACAATGCGAATTTATCCTTGAACACCTGCATACATCTTAGGTTCACGTAAAGATGCGTTTGTCCGTCCAGATTTACGGGACCAAGAAAACCACAGTAATATTCACGATGGTGCGGTTCCGTATCAATGATGAAATCCATTGCTTTTTGCTTGGGTAAACCACAAACGGCAGGGGATGGATGAATATCCATCGCTACGGCTTTCCAAGAGCTGGACATCGGGAAGCGGAACCGCGTTTTCAAGTGCATTACATTTCCGGCGTTTACCGTAAACGGCCCGGTTTTGGAGAAGTTCTTTTTGCGCTTGATAAGGATATCCGCCATATAGCGTTCCACCATTTGCTGCTCCAATATTTCTTTCCTACCCCAGTCCTCCGTGGAAGTTAAAGGACGGGTTCCCGCCAAGGCTACGGTTTCCCCGATTCCGTTTTGGGCAGTCAAAAGGATTTCAGGCGTAGCGCCCATCCAACATCCCACGCCCGGAATATTTACTAAATAGACAAAAGCAAAAGGATATTGATTCTTTAGCTTGATAAACAAAGGAAATAAATCCTCCAAAGGTTTTTCCTTGGTAATGATGCGGGAAGAAATAGCCTTATGGAAATCACCCATGCGGATATGATCCACGAAATTTGAAACCAAGGGAACATAGCTTCTTTCGTCAATCACAAAAGGGTGGCCGCTTTGATCGCAACTAAAAGAAAACTTAGGGTTGATCGCCAACTCATCCGCAGGCAAAACCAATGCGGGGCATTTGTCGGATTCCTTGAAAGGATGAAAAACAAAACCCGTATTTGAAGGATCGAAATCCTCAAAAGCTAAGATGTCATCCCCGGAACAGCGGACCATTTGGTAATTATCCTCTCGAGGTAACCGATATACGGCGAATGCATCCTTGTTTGTTAATCTCAGCATAAATTACGGTGGTGCAAAGTTAACCCGGTAATTCCTGTTTTCATACACAAATATATAGGAGGAAAACCTAACTTTCAATATTTTTTGAAAGTTTCATATAAAAAATTTTGTCGCCTCGGGAATCTTTTGCTACAATAAGGGTTTAATAGTATCGGAAATACATTTTCAACCCTTCCAATTTTC
>JAHDDF010000423.1 GCA_020629475.1 Saprospiraceae bacterium | reverse complement strand
ATGGGTATCCAAGGCTGTTTCTTCCAATCCTTTACCTCATGAACATGATGGTTGATGGAGCGATCACCCGTACCTAAAGTTGCAAAAGTAGGAGGTGATTCGAGCAAGGTCGTTACGACTCCGGGTAATAATACGCCCTTCACGGTCGGGTAGTTTTGGATGTTCCCTGTTTCCGGTTCTAGTTTGATTAGGGTACAATTCAAAGGCTCCTTAGAGGTTATCAGTTTTGAAGCCCCTGTATTTGACAACATTACTACCGGGGCCTTGGGTGCATAAAAAACTTGAGCGGGTTTCTTTACCCAATCCAGCGGAATTTTTTTTCCTTGATTAAAGGTATCCAAGGAGGTTTTACACGTTTCAATTACGTTTCCTGACCTTTGGATTTCCATTTTGATGTGCTCGAAACCGGAATCAGGCCCCTTGAGTTTTTTACGTATATAGCGTCGAAGTTTTTCCGCATTCCTTTTATCCTCGGAATTACCTTCGCGACGATGGAATTTCTTGTGCGTTTCGGAACTAAGCCAACGGTGGTACATTTCCTCCTTTAAGGATTTTAATTCGGCTAAAGCCCTATCCATTTCACGTTGCGCTTTGTTGATGGTATCCAACAAGTCCTTGAGCTCATCATCTAACCGAATCCGATCCTTATCCCTATTACCTTCATGTTCCTCTTTAGGTTCCAAAGCCCACTCATAACCGCCACGAACAGGACGAAATTGCTTGGTCTTAAATTCGGATTCCAAGGATTTAACGGAGGATAAAACGTCCTGATCCGCTAAATACAATAATTCCTCCAGCAAAGCTTGCGCAATTAATGCTTCCGATTGGTTTTGTAAGGCGCCCTGCTCCAACCCAAGAGCAGTAAACGCTTCGGCGATATTATGCCCGAAGGACACTCGAATATCCTCCGGTTCAGGAACAAAGGTAGGCATCTCATCAGGAGGGATAGCTTTATAATTGAGGTTTTTCACCTCGCCATAAAAAATAACTCGATTGGGGATATCATCGGAAATTAAAGAATCAGCATTCGGGATTTTCCATTTTAATTCGGTTAAGGTTTCTAGGAATTTTTCCTTGGTTTCCGGGCTTCCCAACAAAGCAAAATCACCATCGTCATCGGAAAACCAACCAAAAATCTTATAAGAAACGTTTTGCTCCGCCGTGGCAAACAAGTCCGTATCGTGAAGGGAGAAAACGTTTTCGTTGAAAGGTTGGTAAGTAGAGAAAAAGGGATTAACGGCTCCCATCGCGCTGAGGAACATCTTCCCGGGTCCTTGGGAACCCATCGTTTTGGAAACAAACAAATCCTCTTGCTTCCATTGACTTCCGCTTATTTCATCCCAAAGGATTTTAGTACCGATATAACAAGGCTTCAAACCGTCATCCGAAACATAAACGGAATTCGTTTTTATTGGATTGGATATATCCCCTTTTGAATCGTGGAGTTCGTCGCTTTTGATCAAAAAATAATTCTTCTTGGTATCTCCTACAAATTTGCAGCTGCGTTCGACAAGCCACCTATTGGGAACGGAGAGAAGTTCTTCCTCTCCTTTCTCGTTCTCCTTGGCTTTATAGAAAATTTCAGGGAGTTCCCAATGCAAGAAAATCCCCTGTCGCCCTTCCTTATCGTGGGCATCCAAGTCGGAACCTTCAAAAGCTTCCGGCAAATGGGATTTCCAATTATTCTGTTTGCGATAACTAACCTTACCCCTTCGGAATATGCGGCGTTTATCATTCGCGATAAGCGCGTCAACACGAACAGGAACGACGATATGTTGATTTTCTGCCATAGTATGATAAATGATTTGTACCGGCTCCCTCTGCCAGCGTATTTCCCTCCTCTGGAGTCATCACTAAATTTCTTATTCCAATATTTGGCCTTGACTGTAGTTGGTTCTTTTATTGGATAAATGAAGACGTAAACGAGGAACCGTGAATTCCTTCACCACTTTTCCCGAAACATGAAATCCGGCTTCCTTACTTTCCTCTGCACCATCGGAAGCACGCTTAATCCATATCCTATCATGTTCCGGTTCCACACCAAACCGTAAACCGTGTTTGGCTTCCACGATTTTAAAATCATCAGGAATATCATTCCAAAGAATAAGGAGTATTTCCTTGGAAAGACGTTTTGAGGTAAGAGTTTTCAATAATTTCCCGCCCTTAGTAGCAATATAGGATACGGCAGGATAGTCCGAAACAAAGGATGAACGGATAAGGCAACCCGCCCTTGACACTCCCTCCTCACCAACTTGTATATTCTCACTTTGTATTCCGAAGGTTTTATCCCTAATATATGATGCCGACTTTTGTCCGTGGGATAAGAAATAATCCAGAAACATACTTTGGAAGCCATGATCTATATTCGAATGGACGCCTATACTCAAAGATCCTTCAAGCAAAGCCCTTTTCCAGTTGGGATCCACATAGAAGAAGCGAATGGAATCATTAGGTAGCAGTCTCTCGTCCGGCACCAGATGGTGAAAAGGTACTCCCTCAAATAATTCCAAGGAAGCAATCCCAATAGATACCGATTCCTCTAAATGTTTTAATCTATTGGCAATACTCTGCGCTTCAGGTTTAAGAGCACCAAAACTACGGGGTGCACCCGAAGCGTACTGCCGCCTAAGAATTCCGTGAAGGGTTTCCTCCTTCATTCCCGTTTCGAAAGACTTTCCCGCATCACTTTTTCCCGATACAATCCGCTTTCCTAACTTGGCATTCAAGATGCGTTCCTTGGCATTACTCTTAAATCCTGTAGCTTGTACAGAGCGAAACCCGGAACTCTCAGAATCCACGGTTTCCGGCGTATGGTGAAACAAGGAATCACCCGCTGTTTTTTCTCCTTTCACTGATCTGCGATACAAGGCTCTAGCTGATAACAAGGTCGCTCTTAAAGTCGGATTCGACAAAGCTAAAAGCCTACCCAAATCAAAGGCGGAAGCATAGCCGTAATTCGCTTTGTCACCTAGCATCCTAATATGTGAATGGGTATTACCTATAGAATGCGTGTCTTCTTTAGAGAATAAGTTCATTTTCTCAGGAACAAAGGGTCCTCGGTAAAAAACTTCCTCCCCGGAATCCGCAGGATCAATCGTCCGTATTTTTTTGGAGATGTATCCCTTATATTCAGGGGAATTAGAATCATCCGGAATCCGCATCATTAAATCGGCAGGAGAAGCATTCGTATCGATAACCAAACGTTTAACGGCACTTTCAAAATGATCTTTACCGTCCTTATCACAATGGAAGGTCCAATTGTACAAGGAAAGCAATTCTACTTCCCTAGTTCCTTCGGGAAGGGTAGTATTTAGAGCTTTTTCCATATTCTCCAAGGAAACCAAATGAACCGCGTAGGATTTTCCTTCTGAAGGGTAAACATTGGAAATAATCGTGGAATAAATTTTTCGCCCATTCTCAACTTCGCCATCGGCGGTCATACCCACGTGCTCCGGACAATCATCAATACCTACCTCCCTAGCGTGACAAAGTAAATCGGAGATCAAAAAATTGTCCTTGTGTTTCTTAAAAGCATCAACCGTAACTATGATTTTAGAACAAGGCTTTTCTTTAAGGGAATCCTGAATACTTCCGGAACTGAAGTCAGGTTTAAAAACACCCTCTTCTTTTACAGTGGTCCCACTCACGAATTCTCC
>JAHDDF010000422.1 GCA_020629475.1 Saprospiraceae bacterium | reverse complement strand
TTCCCGTTTTCAATAAGATTATGGATGGAGTTGCCTGGATTTTCAATACCGATTTTTCAGCCATGCACCGCGCCACCCCTACTGACGTGGTAGAGCATTACAACAAATACCAAATCTGGATAGCCGTACTTATCGCCTTCCTTTCCGGGATGACGCAATTCCTACGGTACAAGGAACCCAATTTCGCCTCTTGGTCCAAGAAATTCGGGATTCATATGGGTGCCATTACCTTGATTACCCTCGCCCTTACCATTCCTACTTGTATCTGGGGTGAAATCAGGGCTTGGCAATACGTCATTCTTACCTTCGCTTGTTGGTTTGGTGTAGTCAGCAACTTGGATTATATGTTTACGATGGCGAGGATGAACCTCAAATTAGCGGGTTCCGTTTTCTCCCATGTCGGTTTTGGTTTGATGATTCTGGGTTCCTTATTATCCGGTATCAACAAACACCATATTTCTACCAACGCTTTTGCGCAAAGAGGCATCATCGAGGGTTTTTCCGAGGAGGATTACCAAAAGAACATCCTACTCCTGAAAAATCGCCCCATTATGATGAAGGATTACCGGGTAACCTATACCCAGGACACCTTGGAGGGCTTCAACCGGACCTTTACGGTCAATTATGAAAAGATTGATAAAACATCGGGTGAGGTAACTGATGAATTTACCTTATACCCCAATATCATTTACGAGAAATCCTTCCAAAAGGTAGCCGCATCCAATCCTTCCACCAAGCATTATATCGGCAAGGACGTATTTACCCACGTTGCCTCTCTTCCTAGGGCGGAAACCGATCCGGAGTATGCCCGCTCCTTGGAGGACAGTATCAATTACAAGTCCTATCCTACCCTTCCGGGTGAAGTTTTTGAAGGGGAAGCCTTTAGCGGCAAAATCGTCAATATCGATTATGCCCCGAAACACGAGGATTATATCCCCGAGGATGGCGACTTCCCCGTAGGTCTAGATATTGAACTTACACGTAAGGAAACCAAGGAAACGAAGCAGGTAAATACGGTGGCAATCATCCGTGGTACCCGTATCATCCGTCTACCTGCTTATATCAATGAATGGGGTGTAAAAATTAAGCCCTCCACCGAAATCTTCGATGAGGTTTTCGTGGATGAGAATGAATTGGATTATAAGGTCTACAAGGTAGAGAAAGGAAGCGTATTCAATTTCCAAGGGACGGATATCACTTTCAAGGGCTTCGCTACGGACCCGCAGCACCCCAACTACAGCCCCAAGGAGGGCGACCGTGCCTTCAATGCCTTATTGGAATTCGAATACGAAGGCAAGGATTACATCGGTAAACCCTTGTTCTTTATCCGTGAAGGATTCCCTTACCGCGCCAAGGATGAAATCCGTGATATCGGTTTCCATTTCATGTTCGGTGATATTGACGCGGAATCCAAGAAGGTAACCGTGATGGTCGCCAAGTCCGACCCGAATAAGCAGCTCATCAACATTAAGATGGCGGAAGACGTACCCAGCAGCGAGTACATCGTTTTGGAGGCAATCGTGTTCCCGGCGATAAATTTGTTCTGGTTTGGTTCCGTTTTGATGCTTTTCGGCGTACTTTTCGCGATGTTTAGGCGGATTTCGGAGAGACGTTAGATATTAGACTTTAGATGTTAGACTTTTTCGTTGGGAAATTCATCTTAGGTCATTTCTTTACCCTCGGCTATCCTCCTTTTCAAAAAACGAAATCAAGGTGTTGATCTTTTTTGCTTAGCGTTTATAAACCTTGGTAACAAGGAACCAGGATAATCTAACGTCTAACATCTAGCGTCTAACATCTCAAAAGAAATAATCATAGGAGCGGGCACAATACCAAATGCCATCCGACTCCTATTTATGACCGGCGAGTTACATGAACATTACCATCATAGGAGCGGGAAACGTGGGCTATCATTTGAGTCAGCGTTTGGTAGAGGTAGGACACCGTATTCAACAAATATTTAGCAGGAAGACGGACAAGGTTATCCGTATATCCAAAATCATCAAGGCGGAACCCATTGATAACCTGTCTTCCGTGAAGAAGGGCGCGGATTTGTATATCCTTGCCGTGAAGGATGATGCTATTGGTTCCGTAGCGGAAAAAATAAGAAAGAAGATTCCGGGTAATTCTTGGGTGGTGCATACATCGGGTTCTACCCCCTCCACGGTTTTGGAACCGTACTTTGAAAATTACGGCGTGTTTTATCCCTTGCAAACCTTCTCCATGAACCGCATGGCGGAGTTTACGGACATCCCTTTCCTTGTGGATGCCAATAAGGAACTCATGAAGGAACGCCTGTACAGCTTAGCGGAAACCATTAGCCCCAAGGTGTACCGCATTGATGATGAAGCGCGCGCTAAGATTCATGTCTCCGCCGTTTTCGTGAACAATTTCACCAATCACCTTTACGCCATTGCGGAGGATATGCTACGAAGCGAGGAGCTGCCCATAGAGGTAATTTCCCCACTGATTCAGGAAACGGCAAAGAAGATTCGTTTCCATTCCCCACAGACCGTCCAAACGGGCCCTGCCGTGCGCGGTGATGAAGCTACGATTCAAAGGCATTTGGAGTACTTGGAGAAGTTCCCGAAGTACAAGGAGGTGTATGAATTGTTGACGGGGAGTATTGGGGGGATGTATGGTTCCTAGGCTTTGTGGATTAAAGAGAATCCATTAAATTTATAAGGTTGATTCCCCGAAAATTTTTCCTTGGATAAGGTTGGTGGGGATAGTGGGGGTATGTGCAATATTGCATAATATCCCCCCGATATCGGTGTGTATCTTGCAATCTTTCAGATACACAGTTGTTATATATAATTAGAAAAAAATGAAATTCATACACTTTATAGATGTGGATTCTAAGGAAATAGTTTTGAGAGATGGACTTTCTCTTAAGCCGAATCATAGAAACATAAATCAAGAAAGTTCTGGGATTTTTTGTTATCCATTAATAAAAATACCTTTTAAAACTCCTGTCCTTGAAAAAGAATATGAAAATATTAATGACTTCCTAGAATTAAAAAAAGAAGAAGAGTTATTAAATACATCTTTATCAATTGAAGAATCTTGGGAAGTAATTGGTGCTTCAAGAGTTACTCGTAGAGACCCAAAAGTTAAAAAAGTATCAGCAGTTATTTTTGAACTTAGCGAAAACCATTGGCCTTTGACTGTTTATATTAATATCAGTCATAGTATTGGGAATGAATTTGCTCAGTTATTAGAAACCGATCAAAATGAAGGGATTGTTTTTACAGGATACGAAAACAACCTATTAAAATTGGTAAAAAATATTCGATCTGAAAAATATGTACTTGCTAGTGCTCCTTTTACAATCGATACTGAAAATAACCTTTTAAAGTTGATCGACAAACTCATTTTAGCTGGCGGTGGACTTTGGAAAGAAGACTCCTTTGAATGTATGTTAACTGAAAATGTTTCTAGAGACAATATCGAAGGAATAATAGAATTAGAAAATAAGTACTATAACTTTATGGCAGAATAAAAAAAACACATAACAAAATGTAAAATGCATTAAAACGCTTTTTACACAAGCTGTTGTATGTAACCCTATCGTCTCGGGCTGCGCCCGCGATGCTATGCGTCCAATCCCTTTAAAACAAGAAAACGCCGCACATCATATCTCGGGCACAGCCCGAG
>JAHDDF010000421.1 GCA_020629475.1 Saprospiraceae bacterium | reverse complement strand
TCATTCCATTCATATATCCCTAAAGTAGCAGACCAAGAAATCAGTAAGTCCCCTTTACTGATTTTATACTTTTGTAAGAGCTCACCATCATAATAATTGGTTTTTGAGGTACTTTTTGTAAGGTTCTGGATTCGAATTATTTTTTTTCCGCTTTTTTTCCATTGATTTGGTTTGAATGCGTAACCATTAATGAAAGTTGCAGCATCTCCTAATTTTATTACTTCCCAATTCATCCCAACAACCCTTTAAGTTCCTCCAATGCCGTTTGGCGTTCCTTGTCCATTTGTTCTATTCTGGCAATGATGTCCTTGGGCGGGTCGTATGCTATTTCCTCGTACACGATTTCCTTGTAGCGGTTGATGGATAGGTCGTAATCGTTTTCACGGATTTCATCCACGGGTACGGTAAAGGCTTGTTCGGTTCGTTTGCCCAAGTCCTCCTTGCCGGCGGTATCGGTATATGCCTTCCAGCCTTCCAAAATGGCGGGGATGTCATTGTCCTTTACGGCTTGGCGTTTATCATCCAAGGAGTAGCCGTCGGCTTTCATGTCGTAGAACCAAACGCGGTCCGTACCGCCGGTGCCCGTTTTGGTAAAAATCATGACCGCCGTGGACACTCCCGCATAAGGTTTGAATACACCGGAGGGCATGGAAACGATACCTTCCAAGCGGTGGTTTTCAATAATTTCCTTGCGGATGGTTTTATGCGCCGTAGAGGAACCGAAGAGGACGCCGTCCGGTAAAATGGCGGCGCACCTGCCACCCGTTTCCAAGGCGCGGAGGATGAGCGCCAAGAAGAGCAGCTCGGTTTTTTTGGTTTTAACGACGGTTTTCAAGGAGGTTTCCACGGAGTCCAAATCCAAGCTGCCCTTAAACGGCGGATTGGCGAGGATGAGGGTAGCTTCCTCCTTCAGTTCCGCATTGGATTCCGATAAGGCATCCTTGGCGATAAGCCTAGGTTGATCAATGCCGTGTAATTGTAAATTCATCGCCCCGATGCGCTGCATGATGGGATCGAATTCCACGCCTATGAACATCTCGTTTTCATAATGATGGCGGAATGCCTTATCCATGAAAGCGTCCTTATCATGCTCCCTAAAATATTCGGAAGCCGCAACGAGGAAGCCGGCGGTTCCGCAGGAAGGATCAAGTATCTTATCCGTTCTTTTGGGCTGCATCATGTCCACCATCATTTTAATGATGTGGCGAGGCGTGCGGAACTGCCCGTTGGTGCCGGCGCTGGCTATTTTGGAAAGGAGGTATTCATATAAATCCCCCATGGTGTCCCTGTCCTCGATTTCGATGGCATCCAAGAGATCCACTACTTTTTGAAGGAGTAGCCCCGTAGGGATCATAAAGGTGGCGCCTTTCATTTGTTCGGCAAAAACACCGCCTTTTGCGCCCACGGATTTCATGTGATCAAATACGCCGTTTTCTTGGGTGAAAAGGCGGAACATATCATCCGGGTGTTTTTGCTTGAAACTGTTCCAGCGGAGTTCCTCTTGCTCCGGATTAAAAAAGGTTTGTTTTACGGGCGTGCCGAGTAAGGCGGCTGCTTTTTCTGCGGCACGTTGTTTCTCGTCCATCCTCCGGATGAAGATGAGGTAGGTTACCTGTTCGATGACGGAAAGGGGATTGGACAATCCGCCGGTCCAAAAGGTTTCCCAAAGTTTATCGATTTTGGATTTGAGTTCTCCGGTGATCATTTGTTTTTGTTTTATGCCCCGAAGTTATTCCGTAATTCGGACAATAGGGCGGGTCTTCTTGGATATTTTAGCTTGATTTCACGGATGAATTCCATGAAGGCATCCTTTTCCATGTAAGGTTTGAGTCTTTTGAGCCGTTGGCAAGTCTTTTGGTATCCGGAGCGGTTGACTTTTTCTTTTAGTAGCGCCCAAATAGCGGTTTTATAGATGGGTATGACGGTTTCATTCCCGAATTGTTGGGCGAGGTAATCACCGTAATCCTTTAGTAGCATGAAGCTGGGGTTTTCCGTCATGTATTTTTTGAGTTTCCCCCAACGCGATTCCCTCACCGCCAACCAACAAGAATGCGGGTCGAACCATCTTTGTTTTTCCAACCGTATTAATTCCTGGTCTACCCAACTATTCCATTCTTCTTTGGGGATATGCTTTTCGAGTCTTGGGAGATGCTCCTTTTTATGATGGGATTTATAATAGAAATACTCGGCAATGTCACGTGCCGTTTTTTCATCCTTTTCCAATTGGGCAACATCATAGAGCAGGAGATCCCAATCATTGGGTCTTTTGTAGTTTTTATTGGTGAGATCACTCCCTTCTTTCGCGAGTTTTTTGGCTTTCTTGAAATCCTGGTTTTTTAAAGCGGATTCAAATGCGGTTTTCCTGAATGCTTCTATGTGTAAGTTTTCCTGAAAAATCTTTTCCGCCGCAGCGGGATTGAATCGTGATTCTATTTTGTAACGTGTTTTTAAAATATCCTCTTCCAAATACCTTCTACTAAAGCCATCTTTTTTCTCCAGAAGTGTATTGAGGTGTTTGTCCATTTTCTCCTTTCTCTCCTTGTCATCCACCAAGGGTTCCATTAGTGTAATGAAATTGGACCACCAGCTTCCGTAGTCTTCATACTTGTTTTTTGTTCCTTCCCGGATACAAAACTCAAAGATGTTTTCCCGCATTTCTTCGGGGCAATTTTCGCTCAATAATTTCAATAACTCAAATGAGCGTTCCACCGCATATCCTTGATAACCGCTTGAGTCATCGATTCCGGAAATATATAATTCGGGAACCTCTTCAATAATGGCACAAAGCAAACCGAGGGCTTGGGGTTTATCGGTAGTGATTTGCTTTTCCGCCGTATCCATTAAATTATCCATTTCTTGACCTAGGGCGTTGGCGCTGCGGTAATCAATGAATCCGTATCTGCCGGCATGGCTTGTTACCATGCTTCGGAGCATGGTTCTATAATAGGATGAATCACCGGCTTCATTCCAGACGTGGGAGAATTTTGCCATAAAACGCTCCTTGAGGCTCCTATCGTTTTTGAAGGCATCGGCAAGAAATTCCCTGAGTTGTTCCGGATCAATTTGTTCCAATACTTTCTTGGCGGCAGGACGGCGTTTTGATGTTTTCTTTTTAGGTTGTTTTTTTGCCGATGTTGTTTTGGTGGGTTTCTTGGGTCTTCCCCGTCGTTTTGCAATAGGTTGGGCTTTGATTTCTTCCTCTTCTTCCTCTTCCTCTTCTTCCGAGAGGTGGTATAATACTGCCGCTACGTGTTTACATACGTCGCCATAGTCATAAGGGCAAGAGCAATTTTTCCAAGGGATGTCATCCCCGTCCAGTAATATTTCAATATGATATTCTTCCGTTCCTTGAACCCAAGCGTTTATTTCTTTGTCTTCTTGTTCCACCTCTAAAATGTCTCCGGAGAGATAGATGGAACGCCCCCGATCAAGAATTTTACCTTCTATTTCCGTTTTGAAATTCGTAAGGGATAGTGCCATACCTTTCTTTTTAGGGAAGGTAAGATTTTTATTGTTGTTTTTGGTGGGGTCGCCCTTCCGGACGACCCTATGCGCTTGTCGGTGGTTCGACCTCTTTTCTTTTTAAATGGAATGGCTGCGGCGTCAGTCAGGAGACTGACGCAATCGGAAGTGGTTGGAGACGCATTCAATGCGTCTCTACAGTG
>JAHDDF010000420.1 GCA_020629475.1 Saprospiraceae bacterium | reverse complement strand
TCAATTTTGAACCATTGCTCACGAAGGTCATCACAACCTGCGGAACAACCGCCACCGCCTGAGTATGAATTTTCACCACAAGCCCAACCCGGTTCTTCACCGGTTCCTGTGGTTACCGCGATTTTGTACTGTACGTCCACATTGGAAAGTTCCTTGTGGTATAGACGTAGGTAATAGGTTTGTCCGGGAACCAAGTTACCGAACTGCGACCATTGCTGACCACCCGCACCGGATGCAGTCTCGGCGGAAGTACCCGGTGCTTGTGTAGACATGGTGTTGTATAATTCCAAAGTAAGTGTCTCACCGGAAACCGCTTCAAAGAATACGGTTACCCAAGAAGCTGCACCTGAGAAATAAGTTCCACCGTTTGCAGGAGAAGGAGCTACGAAGGAGAACCAAACATCCGTTTCAGGAGCGCCGTCAACGGGAGCCGTTTCAGTTGCGCCTGCTGCGGAATAGGTATCCAACAAACTATAATTCATGCAAGACTCAACGGTCAAGCCACCTGCGTTTGCCGGATCGTCATTACAAGGAGCAGGATCAGGGAATGTTACTTGGTCAATGGTAAAGTCTGCCGTTCCGGTACTTGATAAGGTATTGTTGATTACTTCAACGTAGTAGGTTTGTCCTTGTGTTACACCGGAAACGGTAAAGTCGGAATCATTATCCGCGGTACCGCAATCCAAGATTCCACCACCACAAGCATCATGAATTTGAACGTAAACCTGCTTGGTTCCTGCACCGGAATTGGTAGTCAATCCATCAAATCCGATGGTAGCTTGGTTGATTACGGTTGAGGTAGAAAGATCCGGACATCCATTGCCGGGAACGGTAAAGGAATACCAAAGGGTTGAGCCATAATACGGGTCGAATGGGGTTGAATTGATATTCGCTCCGTTACAGTCTTGTAAAGAGACTTGAGGACAAGCTAATTGTCCTTCAGTTAAGTTACCGGCTTGGGTCCCGGAAGTAATATCCAGTGCACCGGAACAAACGGCATTAGCCGCGATTACCTCCGTAGAAGGGGTAGCGGTCATGGTACCGGTTAATTGATCGGTACCGTCAGTCGTGGTTTCCACCAAGCGTACCAAGTAATCACCGGGAGCCAAGTTGAAACGAACACCCGTTCCGCTTGCACCACCCTCTAGTTCAAATTCTCCTAGGTTATCGATAGCGCAGTATAAGGTAAGTGCGTTACAATCAACGCTAGTACCCGGATACTCGTAAAGCTCTATGCTTACTTCACCATCCCAAATCCCTACATCAGGAATCAAGAATTCAGTGTATTGATCATCCGTCAAGGTGAAGTATTGGAACCAAAGATCCTTGTTACCGTCACCTTGTGAATCCGTAGCGTAGGTAAAGTCGAAGGAAACGCCACTTGTAGTATTGTAACCCGGAAGGGTATTATTAAAGTGGGTACAAGAATTATTCTCAGGTGTAACGACAGCGGAAATGGTGATAGGACCGGTAACCGTTTTCTCTACGATTTGAATGTAAGTATCCGAACCGTCGAAATTCAATAGACCACCTAAATCCGTAATATCATCACCGCCGGACAAAGTTATTTCTTCACAGTATTCCACGTCGGCAAAATTACCTGCGGACCCACAAGCGCTAGTAACATCGTATACCAAAAGACACACCTCGTCCCCGGCATTTCCGTTAAGGGTTACCTCAGCCGCAAACTCGTTGGTTCCCGGAATGGTAGGGTAAATGATTTCGTACCAAAGATCAGCGCCCGTTGTGGACGTACCTGTACAATCAATGGAATTGCCTTCATCAGCCGCAGCCAATAGGTTACCCGTACTTGCCGCCCCCATATTATTTACGGTGATATCAATGGCATTGGCACAAACATCATTTGCTTGAGGGATAACCGTGCAAATGGTAAAGTCAGGTGTAGCAATGGTAGAACAATCACCATCGTTCACCGCCATTGCCATAATTCTGATGTAAAGTGGCGCCGTACTCTCATCCGCCAAACCGGTAATGGTGTGGGAAGTAATTGAGGAATCAAAGAAGGAGCAAACAAAGTTTCCTGTAGTTGTTGCTACGTTAGCACCGGCATCGGAACCGGGATCAGCGGTATGCAATACATAACCTAGGATTTCACCGGCAGCAAGACCCGTAATTTCCAAGGTCATTTCATCCGTACCGTCAGGAAGATCCACTTGATACCATAAATCTACCCAGTCCGTATTGTTGTCAAAACCTAGGGGACACTCTCTGATAATGTTGTTTCCGATATCACCGGAAGTAACGCCTCCCGGATCACACAATGGAGAAAAGCCTGTAGCGGCACCAACCGTTGCCACACTCAAATCACCGGGCATACAAGTATTGGTGATATCCGGTGCGGCTGCGGTAAATGCATCGGAACCGTTACATCCTGAATCCAATAGTAAAGTTTCGCTACAAATCAAGGCGCCACCCGCATCATAACCGTTAATGGTTACCGTGTGGTTCGCCAAATCAGTATAAGTGAAGGCATAATCCATTGCGGTTGCGATACCTGCCGTAGGCATTCCGTAAGAAGTACCTTCGCTATCATCCAAAACAATATTGGTAGCTCCTCCGAAGGAAGAGAAATTCAAGGTTCTGGTATAGGTTACTCCGGGGCAATCGTTTACTAGTGTATTGCTGTACATCGTACCACATTGTGGCTGGATGGTTACACAACCCGTGGAGTTTTGGAAATTTACTTGGCTACCGATAATAACGATGTATGAAGTACCTCCGGTAAGGGAAATTCCCATGAAGGAAACATCGGTATTGGTTTCACCACCATCCAAGCAAGCAACAGGCGTTCCTGTCGTATTATCAAAAATCGCAACCGCGAAATTATCGGAAGGAGAAACGACATTATCAATAACTAAGTCTACTGTTTCATTCGCTGCCGGTGTGTAGGTAAATGCTACGTGATCATCCGTACTACCGCTATATTCGAATCCGAATCCACAATCATAATCGTCACCTGCATCACCTAAATCAAACAAGGTATTGGCGGTTGACAAATCCCAACAAGCCGCGGTATTGGCGGTAATATCGGAAATCGGGGAAGTCAAGGAAACGTCGAAGGTTGTTGCACCATCACCGTTATCTTGGGAGGTTTGGATATAGTATTCGGCTCCTCCCGTTAAACCGGAAATAATTTCCGCGTTCACGGGTGTTGCCGTATTTCCCGAGCCACAAGTTACTTCCGTTAAGGCACCACAAGTGCCGGAGAAAATAGCCCAATCCAAGTTATCAAAAGCATCCGTGTAGTTATCGATGGTCAAGGAAACGATACCTGCACTTGGAGCGACAAATCTAAACCAAGTTTCCTCGTTACCGGATGCATCACAAGAAGTACCTACGTACGTCGTGGAGCTATTTGGAATAGGAGAAGTAGTAACGGGTGTACCGTCGGTCATTACCAAGGAAGCGGAAGGACAATCGAAGTTGGTACAAGATTGACTTACCGGTGAAGCGGCAGAGGTACAAGTCAAGAAGGACGCACCTTCGGCCTCAAGGGTTACCGTGTAAGAACCTACGGGTTGGCTGAAGGTATACATGGTTCCAACCATTGCATCAGCTTGAACCACGGCCCCGTCGATAAGGATATCGGTCATGTTGGCATCACCGTCACCATCACTATCTACGGTTACTTGAATATCGAATGTTCCGGCACCACAATCCAA
>JAHDDF010000419.1 GCA_020629475.1 Saprospiraceae bacterium | reverse complement strand
CGGAGCTCTTGGAATAGAAATCTTACACAATTCTCTATTCTCATATGCCCTCCCAAGATGATATTCACTTAATTGTGGCTGACCATCTTTTTCTGAATAAAGAGCTATACAAGCCTTCACTTCGCCCTCTTCACCATATTTTGTTAAATCCACAGGATTTGAAACATTAAGCAATCGATATTCATCCATGATCAATTTTTCATTCTCATCCGCTAAACTGAGGCTGGGGGATTCAAGAAAAAAAGGCTGGACAAAATTATTAAAATAAAACTCCCCGAACCCTCTTACCGTATTTGCTTTAATAACACCCTTATCAAAGTCAGGTAAATTATCGTTAAGGTTCTTGACACGTATATTATGTTCAAGCCTCCATATAGGATAAGGGTAATCCTTTTTTAAAGAAATTTTACAATAAGTCCACCCATGTTCATCTTTGGAATATTGAAAATCTCTCTCAACCCGTAAATCCGATAGTCTAATTTTGGCACCATAGTTAACGATGATATAGAATTCATAATCTGAATCACCGTATAATTCATGATATTTCATCCCCGCAATGATGAAACAAAAATTTCTTGGGTTTGCACCGTTCCTCATTCCTTCAGCCCCCACTAGGTACCTATCAATTATATAAGGTCTAAGGAACAAGATCTTATATTCCGAAATGTAGCATTTTTGAATGATTTTATTTTGGGAACCTTTTAATATTATTTGAGAAGGAATAATCCTTTCTTGATTCGGGAAAACCCACCCCCAATACCATTGCCCTTCATTTTTTTTAAATATACTAAGTTCACTTATCTCTTCAGACTCTTCTTTATTTTTTCCAATTGTCAAATGCTTTATGGATTCCCAATTTGAGACACCTTCTCCCATTTTTTTAAAATCAACCAATTTTAATTCTTCCGAGAATTTTCCTAATAAAACAATTTCAGTATTTTCAAATAATTCCGGATCCCAATTTCGAATAAAAAACTCGATTAAAAAACCACAGTTCGTAGAATCCTCATATGTATTTAACGGATAAAAGTATGGACGATTATTGTACGCTAACTTTACTTCCAGCAAAGAAACATCATACAAATACAAAGCTCTTACCGCCGTTCTTTTTTCGATCCTCTGTCCTTGTTCCATTTCCCCGTAAAGGGTCACCATTGCATCTTTTACCTCAGGATCAATTTTATTCGTATCTAAATCATAATAACCAAGACCGGTAGCGGCTTCTTCCTTTTTAAATCCCCTTGTAAATACCTTATATTTCGCATTAGGGTAATATTCCCACTTCAAACGTACCGTATCCCCTCTCATCACCTTATCATTTTCAATAATAAACTCCTCCAGGTTTAAATCAGGTTTAATTTTTAAAACATCAACGGACAACCTACTTACTTGGCTTTTTCCATGTATTTTTTCACTTATTCCTAAGGAAGCTACACCCGCATTTTCATTAAGCAATAGCCCAGTAAAATCCACTTCCATATTTCCTCCGGCAGGTATAGCCCAACTGTCCCCTACCTCTGCTTCAATCCAAACTTTTAAAAGCCCTTTTTTCCTTCTATCGTGATCCAAGGAAAAATCAGTATGACCGCTTTTTACGCTGATACTCCCTCCCCAGTGTTCCACTAAATCACCATCGCCTCTACCAATAGGAATAGATAGACATAAGTAATCCACCACCACCGGTGCTTCGGAGGGATTATGAATAAAAAGGGAAACCACTCCCCAATGCCCGGCATAGGCATTGGGATGACTCCCGAAGGAAACGGAATAATGAAGCCCCGAGGTTCCCGAAGAAAGCACAAGCCCTTTTTTATCCCTTGTCTCTAATTTATTTAGCGTAGTGGTGCCCATAATGGCGTTTTTTATCGTTTTAAGATTCGGGTTGTTTTTCTTTCGGAAGATGGGTTAACCTGAGGTACCCTTCCCTGACGGCGTTGTCTAATTCAGAAAGGTGTGGCAAATTATCAGTGTCTACGATGGATGCGTCCACCCATTTACCGTTCTTATCCGTTTCCATCCAAGTCCAATCCCCCATAATGACCGGTGGCTTTGGGAGTGTAATTTTCCTACGTTTACCGGTAACCTCTACTTCCCCTCCTTCTTGGTTTACTTTTTCGGTATATTCTTCGGTTACTTCCTTGGACAATAGTGCATCCATCCTAAAATATTGTCCCATTTTCGGGAATACCTCATCCGTCACTGCCTCGGGGAATACCATTTTACCCACGGGAAGTATGCCTGTGGATAAATAAACGGGGGCTTGGGGATCCAAGAGAAAAAGGAAATCCTTTAAAGCGGAACCGTATTTTCCTATAGCCAATTCCGGATACCTTCCCGCATGTTCCCGTTCCTTGAAATACTTATTTTTGGGAACCCGATAAGCGTGCATAACGGAAAAATCATAGGACTGCCCAAAGGATTCGAAATAGCCTACCAAACCATCCCGGAAATGATCGGGGTCCCCGATTTTTACGGGGAAACGTAAATCAGCGATATCGGTATCCATGCTAATGCCTTCCACGGAGCTGATCCTGCGGGCTTCCCCTTGGATTTCTATCTCGAAAGAAGCCTCTACCAAAACTAAAGGACGCCCGAAAACGTGAACGACCTCATCGTGCAAGTCCTCAGTTTCAGGTTCTATCCTAGCAATTTGATGATCCACGTGCTCCAAGAGGGCATCAAAAGCGGAACTGCCTACTTTAAGTAGACCTTTAATGAAACCGTGTAAAACGGGAAAATCCGGCTCCAAATCATCCGGCTTGAGGTATTTATCCAAGGGTCTGCCGCTCCATACTACTTTTTCAGCCGGTTTGAGTAATTCCCCGACGAATGTTCCGTCGGGTGCGTAGAACATCAAAGAGGCTTCCATATAGTTGTGCATCAACCATCCGGCTACGCCCTCCCGAGTGGTTCCTTGGGTCTCAAAATGATTGCGGTATTCCGCTAACATTGCCGCTTGGTTTATTTTAGGGCTCAACTGTATGAGATGCCCTTTCTGCTCTATTTCCAAGGGTAACTGCGGCTTCATACTTCCGTGGATGGCTATGTTCTTACGTTTTTCATCCCCTGCGGCAATGACCTGTACCTCCTGCCCGAATTTATCCTGTAGAGAAAGGCGCTTGATAAAAAATTGGCCGGCACGTAAGAATTGAAAAAACTCCACGGGGTCGCCTTGGGCAGTCAGGGAGGGATACAAATCAGCGGAATTTACTTTATGGGCTTCCGAATCCGATTTAAAAGCTAAAAGATCGGCCAGTAATTTTTCCGTTCCGTCCGGTGAGGAGGCATGAGGATAGCGATTCGCATGTTCCGCCAATGAGGAAATGAATTGATTTACGGCAGGAAGGCTTTGGGAGAGGATGTCCCATTTTTTGATATTGTCCATCTCCGCCATGATGTGTTCCATGTAGCTATAATCCACACCCATTTTTTCTGCCATCCTTTCATAGCGGTCATGACTAATCGCGGTGCAAGTATCTGAAAGATGGATGCGTCCCCTCAATAAAAAGTATTCATGATTGGAAACAGCAACCGTTTTACCCATTTCGTATTCGGCTCCGTTGAAGTCCCATTGCCCTGTAAACCCGGGTGAAGGATAATAACCAATTTCCCAATCCAAAAACATGGGTATCCAAGGTTGTTTCTTCCAATCCTTTACCTCATGAACATGATGGTTGATGGAGCGATCACCC
>JAHDDF010000418.1 GCA_020629475.1 Saprospiraceae bacterium | reverse complement strand
GGGTAATGGCGAAAGAGTGGAGCGCCCAAGAGTGCTGCTTCATCAACGCCTTGGATAAGCCGAAGCGCAAGAACCACCTTGACACACATGGCAATTTCGGGGACGGCTCCAAGGCAAGGGATCAATTCGACATCGTTTCCAGGACGCAATGCGCACCGGGTTGGATGACGGATATCGAGCTGAAGGAGTTCGATGACTTATACGTGGATATCTAATCGATAAACGATGTACGAATTAACGAAATACGGGATTGACAACCCCGTCGCCATCCCTTTCAAGGAGGGCGACAAGAAAGTAACCAGGACCTTGGGTAAACCTTGGGGCAACTTACAAGAGGCATCCCAAGCGCAGCTGAAGGAGGCTTTTGACAGGGGGCACACCAAGCGAATCCGCAAGGTGGAGAAAACACCCGCGAAAGGGAAGTAATGAATGTTCGGACTCAAGAATCCCATACCGCCTTGTTACGAGGAGACGGAGGATGTCACGAGGTTTTGGAAGCAGGCGAACGGAATCGGGAAACTGGTTCCGTACTACGGCAACCACGACGGGGCGTCCCACGGGTTCCTGAGGTTTCTCCGCGACATAACCGAGCTGTCGCCGTCCTTTAGGGCTTGCCTAACGTGGATGAAGCGCTACGCCTTCGGTGGCGTAATGGGAACGGTCGACATCGTTGAAAAACCCATTCCGGGATACGAACTCAACAGGGAGGAAAGTCTTCCTGAAGATGATAAGGATAAGTTCATTGAATTTTTGGCATCCATCGGTATTACGCCGGTTCAATTCGCCAAGTACACCTGTCCCCTTTTCCAACATTTCAGGGAATCGGGAAACGCTTACCTCAGGGTAAGGATCGTAAAGGTGGGGGACGATTGGAGGGTATCCTTCAAGCCGCTCCACTACCGCAGGGTATGCTACGAATGGACCAAGCCGGGCGAGAACAGGAGTTTGGTGTACTCGGAGTCCTGGAGATTCGTCGACGGGCAATTCAAAGGGGAAAAATACCCCGCCTCATACGTGGGCGAGGATTATAACTGGAGAAAGGTCGGTGACGTATGGGAAACCGTGGTTCACGTGGCAAACTTCATCGACGAGAGTGATTGGTACGGCAGACCGGATATCGGTAGCGTGGTGGACTGGATGTTTTCCGAGCATAAACTCGGGGAGCATTCCTGTAAGGTGAATTCCACGGAAATGACCTCGAAGGGGGCTTTCGCCTTTAAGCGGGAGTATTACGACGAGGAGACCGACTGCGACCATTGCGAGGGACAAGGTTCCGAAAAATGTGATTGCGGTTCCAAGAAGCGGCAAACGCCTTTCCAAAAGAAGGTAAGGGTTTTAAGGACCATCACCACGAACGAGGGGGATTACGGTCAAGCCAAAAGCTTGGCGGCATTGGAGTACGACGAGGACGCGCCCACTTGGTACTCGATGCAAATCAACCGTGATTCAAAATGGTTCGAGGTTCAAATCAAGGAAGCCGCCGCAAGGATCCATTCCGTGGAGGGAGTCCCTAGGGAGCTCACAAAAACGGAGATGGGGAAATCCGGTCTAGGCGGGAATCAATTGGCGAACCTATTCGTCATGACGGATTCCGACACCGTGGCACCGGTCCAGAACGAATGG
Source organism: Saprospiraceae bacterium (assembly GCA_020629475.1). Taxonomy (GTDB): domain Bacteria; phylum Bacteroidota; class Bacteroidia; order Chitinophagales; family Saprospiraceae; genus JAHDCE01. The sequence goes on along the minus strand of JAHDDF010000418.1, from coordinate 2,071 downwards.
GAAACCTTTTGGAGCGACGTATTGAACAATGTCTGTGAAGTGATTGAACGGGACGACATGAAGGAATACGGAATCAAGTTCAAGGATCGCATTACCCCGGTCGTGCAAAATCTCAAAATGCTAAATGGGAAGCAAGAAAACACTACTGACCCCGAGCGGGATAATTGATTTCCTCGGCTTGGATTCGGCATTCCCGAAGTGCGACTTGCGAAGCATTTACCAAATCGAGGTGAACGAGTTCCGCTGTAAAATCGGGATGAAGCTGTACGAAAGGCTTTGCGAATGCCTAGCGGAATACCCTTGCGAGGAGTACGTGTCGGGAACGACTTACCCTGAAGGGAGCGTGGTGGTCTACAAAGGAATCTACTACAAGGCTATAAAGGAAACGGACTCCATCCCCTCGGATATTTCCTGCTGGGAGAAAGCCCCGAAGTTTTCCAAGCCTTGCCTGGAGGAGTTGTGGTGCATGTTCCTGGGGGAATATCTAGCGGCAGCGGTTCTTATCAACCAACTCCCGAAGCTCTTCTCCAAGCTGAAGCACGGCACCATAGTGAAGCTCTTCGGGGACGGGTTTCAAACAGGGGACGAAAAGGATTTAATGATCCTCATCAACTCCTACAAATCCGATAAGGAAACCATCCTGATGAACATGGATGCCTGGATAAACGAGAATAACGCCGATGGGTGTTACGACGGATACCTCGGCTTAAGGAAGCCGAAGAGAAAAATCGAAAGAAGACGCTCATGGGACGCGGCCTAAAGGAGTTTTTCATTGACTCGCTCGCTAGGCTCGTCGTATCGGACGGGATGTTGGTTACGGAGATTCCGGAAGCCGAAGGACTGACCGAAGCAAGACGCGGGATATGCGAAAGCTGCACCCATGTAGGATGGGTCAAGCCTTTGAAAAACCCGCTGATAAAAGCGAGGGGATGTACGGTTTGCAGCTGTCCGTTGCGCTCGAAATGCAGGACGCTTATCCATCGGGATTTCCGGGAGGGAATCGAGGTGGATTGGGAGTCAGGGGACGTACCGGGTCTATTGGATAGGCTCGGCATAAAAAAGGTAAGAACGACCTGCCCGAAAGGAAAATGGAGGGAAGTCGACTTAAAATACTTAGGGGTAAAAAATTTAATCGCCATCAATATGAAGGTCATCAAAAATATCAGGGAGTTCGGAAAGGTAATTTCCAACCCCCACCAAATCGAAGGAAGCTACATGCGCGACGTGAAGTGCGCTTGTGACGGCAAATCCGCTTGCGGGGACAAACTTACCATCCCGGAAAACGGGACCGTGAAATCCTTCGTCTTCAACGGGAAAACCTACACGGTACCCGAGGGAGCGGATTGGAAAGACTACATGTGCGAGATCATCATGAAGTATGAGCTCGACGTCTACTTGGAAGTCGAACCCACTTATATCGAGCATATCGGGGGCTTAACCTTAGGCTCCGTGGTCCTTTCCGATGATACCCCGGTAGAGGGGCAGCGTAGTTGTACGGTTATCAAGGAGTGCAAATCCTTGGCAAACCTTCCCAAGGCAAATGCAAAGGATTTGGTCATTACCGAAACCAAGGAGGACGGGACTACGGTAAACCATACCGTTCCGGGCGATCATACCGCAGGCGGTGAAGCGGGGGCTACCTCCTTAGCGAACTCCATCAACGGAATCGCCGACCTAGACGCTACCGCTACCGTTACTTGCGAGTTGAGCGGCGCCTACGCGGTAACCTTGACCTCAAGCTCCGGAAGCACTTACTCCTTCCCCGACCGTCCTTTCGAGGATTGCGGTTGTGAGCAGAAGTTCCTTTACGGGGAAGAGAAGAAAGCGAAGAAGTAATTGGGCAAGTGCGTCACATACAATCTTGAGTTCGGGAACGGCTGCCTGAAGATAATCCAAGACAACGGCTCCTACGAGGGGCAGGTAGTTTCTTGGAATGAATCGGACGGCGCGGTTACCGTAAAATTCAAGGACGGTAAAAAGTACGTCCTGAGGTACGAGTGCTATGTGGGCGACTTAAGCAAGGAGGAATGGTTGAGTTCCTTCTCCGCTTGCGCTACCTCGACGGATCCAC
>JAHDDF010000417.1 GCA_020629475.1 Saprospiraceae bacterium | reverse complement strand
TACTTGATCAAGTACTGCCGTTCCTTCGTTCTTAGTGGAAGGTACATCGCCAATGATCCCGTAAAACCTTTCTGGAAAGAAGGTGATAAGTACTACGATGCGGGGAAAGAACTCTATGGTAATTAAAACAGGTAATAGTGAAAGAGTTAAGGAGTGAAAGAATTTTATTCCTTAACTCTTTCACTCCTTAACTATTCACTCCTTTTCCGTTTCCATCGCTTGTGCGACCAAAGCCAATGCCCGGGAAATGCCTTGATTTGTTCTTCCAATAATTGCGTATGCCTCATTGTAATCTCTCCGTGGGGTAAAGATTGTGGCTTATCCGTAATCAGTTCCAGCTCAACATCAAAATATCCCCTTCCCTTACGGGTAATGCGGGCAAATATGACCGGCATATCATGTTGTACTGCATATTTTTCTATCCCGAAATTGACCGCCGTATCCCGGTTCAAAAACCGAGTCCAAAATAGCTTCCCGCTCCTTGAGGATGGATTTTGATCACTTAGGAACATAAATAATCTCGGGCGGTCATGCGGTTCCCGCATTCGCTTCCTGATTTCATCTTTCGGGATCAAATGCCCCTTACCCTTTTGGCGTGAAGTCCTAATTTTCTTGTCTAAAAACTTATCGGAAAGCGGTGCGAAAGGGGTAAATACCTCATGCAGGAATTTCCCTGCGGACGGCCCCGTAAATTCCCAATTCCCGTAATGCCCCAGAGCGACCATTACATCTCTTCCTTGCTCAAAAAATTGATTGCTGACTTCTATATTTTTTATATTAAAACGTCCCTGTGCTTCCTCCACGCTCATGGAAAATAGGCGGATGGTTTCAACGATGATATCACAGAGGTGCCGGTAAAAAGTGCTTTCGGTTTTCTTGATTTTTTCGAGGGTATAATCAGGAAAGGACCCCAAGAGATTTTCACGGACTACTTTCTTTCGGTATCCGAAAATGATATAGAGGAAAAAATATAGGATATCCGAAAGAAGATACAACACTTCTAAAGGCAGAAGGGAAAGAGGTTTAATAAAAAGATAATAAAGGATGCGCGTCATAATTTTCCTATTGGAAATCAAAGATATTTAATCCCTATTTAGCTGTATATTTGCAATCTGTTTTAAAGGAGTATGCAGCCCAAACAAGGTAAAGCCCAAATATCTATCATTTTGTTTCAAAATAGTTTTTGGTAACGGTATGGAAGAATCGCTATTTGAGCAATATCTGGATCAATTTACGAATACGGTAGACCTCACATCTTTCGTAGTGAACCTTATTGTAGCTACGATTTTAACGATAATTATCCAATACTACTATCTCCACTTTGGTAGTGCGACAAGCAACCGTAAAAAATTCGCTAGTATTTTCTTGCCGTTAGCACTGGGCACAATGTTAATAATTACCATTATCCAATCCTCGGTAGCCCTCTCCTTGGGATTGGTAGGTGCCTTATCCATTGTCAGATTCAGGGCGGCGATTAAGGACCCGGAAGAACTGACTTTTCTTTTCCTGGTTATCGGGGTTGGGTTAGCTACGGGAGCCAACAAACCAATTTTAGCTTCCGTAGCCATATTCCTAATACTTCTCCTGCTTTGGTTAGCCAAGTTCATTTACCGTCGGGACTCCTTCAAAATGGAGGATAAAATGTATATCAATATCAGAACCGATATTGATGATTTACAAATCGTGGCTGATACTATTTCAGGAATCCTGCCTCACGTGGAATTAAAAAGAATGGATACTTTGGATGCGGGCATGGATGTTTCCTTCATTTGTAAAGCTGAAAACATTGCCCAATTAGAGCGCATTCGCAAGGCTTTCAGGAATCTGTCCGAGGATACGCAAATCTCCATCATTGATCAGCCAAATTTGGTGATATGATAATTAAGGAAAATCAGCAGCGTTCCTTTAGTTTCCGAAAATTAGGTTATTCTCTTTTCTTCTTTTTTCTATTCGGGCTTTTCGCTTGGGCTTGCTTCATGTTTTTCATTCCCCAAACTTCCGGTAAATCTTTTTCCTTTCAAACTTCCTTTGAACATACGGACGGGGATTTTTTTATTGAAAAAAATATCACCTTCCCGGGGACTAAATCGCAAAGTAATCAAGTAGCTAAAACAGGACAATTCTCCTTGACACTAGGAAATGAAAACCTAGAGGATAGTATAAGCATTAACGTCCCGAACCAAGAATTTTTATACGGTAGTATCAAGGCTTGGGTAAAAAGGGAAAAGGGAGATATTATTCCCGTTTTTACGGTTTCGGGAGAAAAGGAAAAAACATATTCCAGGATTTTCAAGGAAGAATTGAAGCCTCAAGAAGATTGGCAAGAAGTACGATATCATTTCATTGCTCCGGGAAAAGACGTCACGGAAAAACTAAGGATTGAATTCCACTATGAAGGAAATGGTCTCATTTTTATTGATGACTTTCATCTTTCATTTAGCTCCCGTCCTCAAAATACCCGAACATTAAAATTCCAACCGGAAAAGCTAAATCTTAGGCTTACGGATAAGGGTTTTAAAAAATTAAGAAGCAAAAGAGATCAAGCCGTTAAAAACGGAGTTCTAATTTCCTCGGATGATGATTGGGTTAAAGCCAAATTACTCTCCGGTTCCAAGGAGTTGGATGCAAAGGTTAGATTGAAAGGAGACTGGGCGGACCACCTTAAGGAGGATAAATGGTCTTATCGGGTCAAGTTCAAGAAAGATCACACTTGGAACCGATTAAAAACCGTTTCCTTCCAATCCCCTGAAGCACGGAATTTCCTCACGGAATGGATACTACACAAACTCTGGGAGAGAGAAGACATCCTGACTACCCGTTACGATTTCGTGGAACTTTCCGTAAACGGTAAGCCAAAGGGGATTTACGCTTACGAGGAACATTTTGAAAAACAATTATTAGAATATAAATACAGGCGTGAAGGACCCATCGTCAGGTTTCATGAATCCGCACTTTGGGCAACACGCTCTAGAACGGTAAAATCCTTTAATAATATCCCCGCAGGCTTCGAAGATGGGGATTATGAATTCGAAGCTTCGGAAACCCGCCCCTTCGTTGAGTCCAAAACGATGAATTCTCCCACCCTAGCCCGGCACTATCAGGAGGCGCAAAATTTAATGTACCAATATCAAAGAAACCTCAAGGACGCATCCGAGATTTTCGATTTGGAGCAAACGGCTAAGTATTACGCTTTATGTGACGTGATGTCTGCTGATCATGCTACCATTTGGCACAATCAACGCTTTTATTACAATCCGGTTATCAACAAATTGGAACCAATAGGCTATGACGGAAACATAGGGCTCATCCAACACGGGATGAGTTTCAAGGGACAAATATTTTTTGGTAATCCCGACAGTTCCGATAATATGCATGTATTCGGGAATTTGGTAAAAGACACCGTTTTCGTAGAAAAGTACATTACATATCTAAATCATTACAGCCAACCCGGATTTATAGATACATTTATTCAAGAAATAAAACCGGATATTTTAGAACGTTTGCATTTTCTAAAAACCGAATTTCCCCAAGCCGCTTTCGAACCGGAAAAAATCAGGGATAAGGCAAAGAAAATACAAATAACCCTTTGGCCTCATAATGAGCATTCCCTTATTGCTTTTACCCAAAAAACAGGTAATACAACCAAGGAGATCAAAATCAGGAATAAGCATTGGACACCTTTGGTCGTAATCGGT
>JAHDDF010000416.1 GCA_020629475.1 Saprospiraceae bacterium | reverse complement strand
GGAGCTTGCTCCGCTTTTGTAAAATATTCCAAGCCATGAAGACCCGTCTGTTCCTTTTTCTTAGCATCTTGTTTCTAGCTTCCTGTAGCAAGGTTTTCCATAATGCGGGTACCGAGGGAACGAGGTATGACATGACCGCCACTTCAGGTATTGATCCTGACCCGGAAACGGAGGCGCTTATTCAGCCTTATAAGGAACAATTAGATGCCAAGATGAATGAGGTCATCGGTACGGCGAAGAAGGAATTGACAAAAAAACTCCCTGAATCCACCCTTGGTAATTGGGCAGCGGATGCCATTTATGATCAATGCGTAGCCAATAGCAAGGAACCTCTAGATTTTGCTTTCGTTAATTATGGAGGGATTCGGATTCCGTCGGTTCCCAAAGGTGATGTTTCAGTGGGTAGAATATTCGAATTAATGCCTTTTGATAATACCACGGTTATTCTTACCGTTCCGGGAGACGTGGTCATTACCTTTTTTGAAAGCGTTGCTGCAAGAGGCGGCTGGCCCATGAGTAAGCAGGTACATTGTGCTTTTACGGCAGGTGGTGAAATCCAATCCTTGACCATTAATGGTGAGGCGGTACTACCTGGTAATTCCTACAGGATTGGTATGTCGGATTATATCGCGAATGGTGGCGACAAATGTTCTTTCTTTAAGGATTTACCAAGGGAGGATATCAATTTACTATTTAGGGATGCATTTATGAATCAAGTAAAATCACAAACCGCTAAAGGTATTCCTATGGATGCCGAATTAGAAGGTAGAATGGAGGTTGTTGATCAGTAGTTAGGTTTTGGCTTTGATAGGCAAATCTGTTGCTGGATTTTCAACTAGGTGCTCCTCTAAAATATTGTTATTCAGACGCTAGATGTTAGACATTAGACAGTTGTTTACTAAAGTAACAGAACGGAGTCTAACGTCTAGTGTCTAACATCTAATATCTTGATTTTTAGTCAAATGCATCAAACTGAGACAGCAACACGATTGCCTATCAGAGCCTAGGTTTTAGGAAAGTATTTTTCTTATTTTTTGATTTTAATTTAATTTCCGATAAATGCCTAAAATTTTTTCGGCTAAACAAATCAAGGAATGGGATCAATTTACCATTAATAATGAGCCTATTTCCTCCTTGGATTTAATGGAGCGGGCTTCCTTGACTTTCGTAAAATGGTTCGAAGGAAAATTCAAGCAAAACACCAAGGTTCTTATTTTCTGCGGACCCGGTAATAATGGCGGTGATGGATTAGCGATTGCCAGACTCCTACTTCGGCGGTTCTTTGAACCTGAGGTTTTTATGGTTTTACCACAAGCAAAATCATCACCTGACGCACAAGCGAATCTAGATAAGCTCCCTAGGGATATTAAAGTCCACAAGGGCATTCCTTCCTCCTTGGATTGCGATAAGGAAACTATAATTATTGATGCCATTTTCGGCTCGGGGCTTTCCAGGGAAATCGAAGGAGAACTCAGTGATTTTGTATTGCAATTAAATCAACTTTCCGGAACAAGAATAAGCGTGGATATCCCTTCGGGTTTATTTGCCGATAAACCCTCCACAGGCACTATTTTTAAAGCTGATTATACCTTTACTTTCCAAGCACCAAAATTAGCCTTTCTGCTATCGGAAAACGCTGAGCACATTGGTCAATTTATTATCGGTGATATTGGATTATCGGAGGCGTTTCATATTGAAAAGAAAAGCCGAAATCATTTTACGGATTTCAAGGAGGCTAAAGCCCTTTTTAAGCAGCGTAATATTAAGTTTAGCCACAAGGGTACATATGGTCATGCTCTTATTTCAGCAGGCTCATACGGAAAGGCGGGTGCCGCTACGCTTTGCGTAAATGCCTGCCTTAGATCAGGTGTTGGTTTGACTACCTGCCTAACGGAAGAACCGGTAACGAATATCCTTCAAATTTCCGCACCGGAAGCCATGTGTACGGATTTGCAAAACCTACAAGCATTAGAAAAATTCAATGCCCTGGCTTGCGGCCCCGGTTGGTCGAATACCACTGAAAGGAAACAATTGCTTTTACATCTTCTAGATTCATTCAAAGGAAAAATAGTCCTTGATGCGGATGCCTTGAACATCATCGCTGAAGACGGAAGCTTACACATAATCCCAAAGGACACCATACTCACCCCCCACCCCAAGGAATTCGATCGTTTATTCGGGGCTAGTAATTCCCCTTGGGAGAGAATGGAAAAAGCGAGTCAAAAATCAGTCGAACTTGGTATTGTTATCGTTGTAAAAGGAGCCCATACCTCCATCCATCTTCCAAACGGGAATGTGCATTTCAATTCTACCGGAAATCCCGGAATGGCTACAGGCGGAAGCGGTGATGTACTAACAGGTATTATCGTGGCACTTCTTGCACAAGGATATTCGCCGGAGCATGCCGCTATTTTGGGCGTTTATATACATGGATTGGCAGGAGATATAGCCGTATCGGAATACGGAAAAACAGCCATGAAAGCGGGTGATATTATCACGGCACTTCCTAAAGCCTTTTTGCGATTTGAAAGGAAATAATCCAAGGAAGGAAATTCTTGATTTCTCAATTCCTATTTTTGCCGGTCAAATCCACAAGCATGAAAGATTTTTTAGCGGTAAAATTCAAATCGGAATACGGAACCGACGACGGCATCCGGTTTTTCCATGCGCCGGGGCGTGTAAACCTCATCGGTGAACATTTGGACTATAATGGTGGGCATGTATTACCCGCCGCCATTTCCTTGGGGATTAGTGCTGCCGTGCGTCCCAATGATTCGGGAATATTGCGTTTTGCCTCCTTGGGAATGGAGGAACGCGGAAAATTTTCCGTTTCCGGTAATTTGGATTTCAAGGAATCGGATGCTTGGTTGAATTTCCCTAAAGGGGTAGCAAAAATGCTTCGAGGAAAAGGTGTTACTCTTCATGGCGGCGATTTCCTTTTTATGAGTACGCTACCCGTTGGCTCGGGTCTCTCCTCCTCCGCTTGTATTGAGGTACTGGTGGATTATATCCTTCGTACCCTAGGGAATGCCCCTACGGATCGCGTCCAAATCGCATTGGAGTGCAAGAAGGTGGAAAATGAATATATAGGCGTGAATTGTGGCATTATGGATCAATACGCCGTTGCCAACGGCAAAAAGGATCATGCCATGTTGTTGGATTGCGGCACTCTAGCTTGTGAGCATATCCCCGTTCAAACGGGAGACTACCGTTTTATCATCATGAATTCCAATAAGAAAAGAACCTTAGCGGAATCGGATTTTAACGTGAGATTCAAGGAGTGTGAGGAAGGCTTGTTCTTGGTCAAACAAATCGCGCCGGGAACGGAACAATTGGCTTCCGCTTCCTTGGATGTGTTGCAACATATCACGGACGAAAACCTCAAAAAAAGAATCCGCCACGTAATTACGGAGGAAGCAAGGGTTAGAAAAACAACAGGCGCTTTGGCAAACGGTGATGCCGAGGCCATCGGTCAACTCTTGAATGAATCCCACTTTTCCTTACGGGATGATTATGAGGTGACGGGTCATGCCCTTGATAGTTTGACGAATGCGGCTAGAAATCACCCGGCTTGTACAGGTGCCAGAATGACGGGTGCCGGTTTCGGTGGCTGCTGCATCGCTCTGGTCCACAAGGACGGCATTGAGGATTTCATGGAAAAAACGGAATTAGCCTACCATTTGGATACGGGTCTAAAAGCAAC